>RHLJ01000004.1:300000-500746 GCA_003712055.1 Balneola sp. | reverse complement strand
TTCACTGATTCAAAAGGCGTACAGAGGACTCATGCGCAAGATAAGCCAGAATGCTTAGCTAGAGGGCTAGTTCACCTCTGTCCGCTTTGAATCTATAGAGTATTTTTATCTCTTTTAAACTAAAGGCCAGAATGCTTAGCTAGAGGGCTAGTTCACCTCTGTCCGCTTTGAATCTATAGAGTATTTTTATCTCTTTTAAACTAAAGGCTAGTTAGTGAGCTCCGTAACTAAGTTAAACTCAGAATAGTCAGCTTACGCTAGATAGTGCGTGATGCTTTTTTAATATCATATACACTCATCAAAAAGAATACTATTGGAAATATGATCACTGTAAAAACGGACATATAGTATGAGTCGAAAAACACAACATCTCTCACATAATGATTTATAATCACCATCAAAGAACAAAAAAGTATTGTAGCTATTAGCATAACTACAATACTTTTTTTATGTGTGAGAGCTTTTTTTTCACTAAATACTCTAACAGAATTGATGAAGAGAAATGAAAATAAAACATGTAAACATCTATATGAAGCCCATAGGAAATCATCTATTGTAACCTCAAACAATCTAAATTCAGCGACAGCTAATGTGCTTATAAATATAATCAAGGCTCCAAGGCTAATATTTTTGAGAAATCTCATACACTATTTATTTCTATGATATTTTACGATTGCATCATGTCTTTCAATTCTTTTCTGAAGTTCAATGTAGCTATCGACTTCTGCTCCAACGAATCCAGTTAACACAGCTACAGGAGTAATTTTTAAATTTTTAATATTTAACAATTTATCTAGAAAACCTCCAGTACCTCCAATTGTAGCACCTGCAAGGCCTGCATTTTGAACTAGCTTAAGTGTATATTTATTTATCACTCGTGTCTCGCGGCTAAGTGGAACACCACCTTTTGGATTATTATAATTTTCAATGTATTGCTTCTGATCCCATCGAGTTGGTAATTCTAACCAATTTCCATCATACATAACGTAATCACTTCCATTATAATTAATTACTTCACCATTCAAATAATTATTTACTGATGGCATTGAATTAGTTCCAGGGTTTATATGGCCATTAGTAGTTTCATTATTATTCAAAGGAAAAATCCCATCTTCGGTTCCTCCACAATCAGGACAAAATCCACTTGCAAGATAACCATTAGTACCACGTGGAAATAAATCGGTATCCTTCCAATAATCCCATTCATGTTCGAGCAAGTGCAGCTGGAGTCATATATACACGACCTTTATTGCCAGCTATTATAGTACCTGATGCCATAATTGCATTGAATCCAGCTTGATCTGTATAATGATAAAAGTAAAAACCTCCATCCCCAGAATTATGAAGTGAATTAGCCCCTACTCCTGAAGTAAATTTTACTGCTACAGGCAAGGAAACAATCATTGCAAGTGGAGCAACTAACATTCCAAAACCAGTACTAATTCCCGTACCAGCTCCAGTAAGACCCGCTCCAGCATTGACCCAGAATTTTGATTCCCACCCCCTTCTTCTCGATTTTGAGGTGTATCATTCTTAATCCCTTGCTGTGTAAGTAGCAAGTCCTGGGTTACCATTCAAAGTCTCAGCTAAATCTTATTTCTTTGTAACTTTTTTATGTATGAAAAAGCTATTAGAATAATATTTGATATGAATATTATAGATATTAAAGTTCTAATCGTTATCAAGTTACGTACTCTTCCTTCATTCCCATAAACTTCATACCAAAACAGTTTTTTTCCTTGAACCCATTCTTCATCAGTTTTTATTGCAACTTCCAACCCTGTTTTTGAATTCAAGTTTTCACTGAATTGGATGAAATAGATATTTCTGTCATAACCTTCTAATTGTGCATAAACTGTATCTTTATGTATAGCGTATTTTTGAAATTTAGCCACTTTAAAATCAGATTGGCGGTATCTTATTCCTGTTCCTATAATTGACATCCCCATGCTATCCCTAATTACAAATCCTCCTTCAAAAGAAGGCCTTGATTCTGGAATAAAGTTCAGAGGTAATGAATAAAAATCAAATTTGTTTTCACCATAAAAAAATAGATTCCTATCTATCAACAAAAAAAGAACGGATAATATCACAGTAAGTATGATTGATATTTGCAGAATTTTCATTTTAATATCCTGGATTGTTAAATGTAAAAATAATGAATTGGGTCTTATAGTAATACGGTGTTCCACCTGGCGCTTCCAATCTTGGACCTATTCCATCTGGTTGATATCTCTTAAGCCCACGTTTTTCACCTAATTTTCTTTCAGCTATAAAATTTGGATCCCAAAAACCATCATTAACAAATAACTCATAAAAAACGAAACAGTTTCCAGAAACACATCTTATAAAATAATTCACATTGGTACGTCCAACATGAAATATGTCATCAGTTAAATCAACTGAAAAATCACCATCTAAAAGTTCTGTCTCTCCAGATACTATTTTTGAGTGAACTTCATCAAACTTTTCACTATTGACTAATGCATCTACAGTTTCGGGACCTAAGTCTACTGACTCACCATTTCCGTTATAGTAATGGGCGACTGCTTCTGTAGTACTATCAACTTCTTTGCTTTTTTTGTTACAATCAGGACATTGCGAATTTCCACCTTCCTGATTAGCAGGAGTTTCATTTTGAATCAAATTTTCTTGATTGTTTTTGCCTACGTTTTTGTTTTTTTCTACTATTTCGTTAAGAAAATCAATTAACGCTTGATTATCTGCCTGTGTTTTGGCTTCGGGAGTAGCATAAATCTCGAATGGCCCCTTTTTTACTTTTACATTTCCCTCTTCATCAGACGCTTTATCTTCTGCATTCGCATAAATCTCCCCATCCTGTCCTCAATAAGTAACATATGAACCACACGAAAAATTAATTTGTATACCGTATCAAATACAATGGGGGATACTCTTGGAGAACTTCATGACCCTCAAAATTCATATTGCTTAAATCATTTTCCTCTCCCAAAATGATACTTCTTATTCTCCCTCTTAGATTGCTTTGATCAGGAGTATAATCAAAAGAAACAATATTTGTACCTCTAACTATATATGCACTATATATATTCTGGTTTCTAAGAAAGAGAATTGCTTTAACATACTTTTCTAAAGCTACATCATCATTTAATATTGAGTCCTGATAAACAGTATACACGAACTCATTTCCTTCAATATAACCTACCTGATTAGAGTTTATAAATAGCTTTTTTTCAGGTTTCCAGTAGAAATTAGTTACTTCAGTGGCGAAAGTACTTAGCATATATTCTTGAGTAACTTTCAATGAATCAACCATTTCAGACAATGGAACATCAAACCTGAATTTATTGTGCCTATTTATTCGATCTTTTAGCTGTATATATACAATGAAGGCTGCGATAACTATAAATAGCGTTATCAAAGTTTTTTTAAAATACATGATTATAACCTCTAATGATCATATGAGTGTCTCTTCTATTGTCAAAAAATCCCCTAGGATTTTTCCAATCTGGTGTTCCTCGGCCTGGCTTTAATTGATTGATACCTGCTCCCATCATCGCGTCGTGAAGAGTAATCCCAAAAGCAAGTGCCGCAACGCCATAATTATAATTTCCAAAATCGTCAAATCTAAATTTTTCTCCTTGATACAATGCATAATTTCCACCTAATTCAATTGGGCTGAATGCTCCTTCCTTTATGTCAAATGTTGCTCCATTATTGACATATTTTCTAAATAAAAGCAGTTTGACAGCATACTTTTTCCAATCAGGAATATCAAGTTCATCTACATAACTAGCCAATTCCTTGAAAAACTGTCTTGTTTCTTCTAATTGGGCGTCAAATTTTTCAGTTACATCGAGGAGGGCGTTATCTTCTAACACCCTGTTTCCAGCAGTTTCCTCCTTGTTCTGTGGAGTATCATTTTTAATCCCCTGCTGACGCTGGTTTGTGAAATACTTGGAAGTATACCCTGTTTCCTCTGCATGCTTCTCATCCGCTTTCTCTAATTCCTCAGCATTCATAGAGAATATAAAAACAGCTAATGATGGGTAGTATGGATAGGGAGTTCCTCCTTCTTTCTCAAGACTAGGTCCTGGGCCATCAGGTTGACTCAATTATTCAAGGTTACTAGTTGAGTCTTGAGGAAATATCTGGAATGCGACATCTACTACATGCATAGTCGAATCAAAGGTAATATCACACACAGCAGAAATGCCCTCAGGGACTTCATATAAAAAAACTATCCTAACTGTGGGAGATTCTATCTCTAATATCCTATATGGTCTTCCCATTATTTTTTCAACTTCCTGTTGATTCATTCCTAATTCAACTTCTTTTATGGTTTCTAGATTATTATTAACCAAAACGTCTTTAGATTTTGAATTAGAGAAATCTTCTCTTCTTAATGCATTAGTTATATCTACCACCTGTAAGGTCGAATCAACCGCAAGTTCAAAAAAACCAGAAAACCCTTCAGGTTTTCTATACTCATAGATGTATGAGGCTAATGGCGCATCTATTTCAATAATTCTTTGAGGTGTACCGATCAACTCATCAAGATCTTCCACACTCATCCCCGCTTCCACTTTTTCTAATTGCTCATAATATTCAATTTCAGCAGTATCTAAATCAATGTTGTACCAGATAATTAGCAATATGGAAACTGAAAAAAGTATTGATAATATTATTTTTACCGTTTTCTTCATTTTGATTAAAATTTACTGTGATTTAGAATTTACTGAATTACCTTTTAGTAATTGATAAAGCAGTCAAATAGTGTGCAAGATTTATCGTTTCTATTTTTCCATAGATTATCCAACTCCTGTCTATCATGGCATGCTGTGCATCTCCGGTACTAATTATGTCACCAAAGGCTAAAACTCAAACCAGTAAAAGAAGTATTATAAGCACACCTTCCAGTTGAAATATTGCCCCTATATAGTTGTACAGAATCATATCCTACACCTATTCCTCCAGCAAAAGTTCCGGCCGCGGAAAACCTCGACCGAGTCCAGTATAAGGGCGGGTATTTGCAGTCATTTTCATATCTTTAAATAAACTAAAGTTTCTTCCTGTAAGCTTATAGTTTCCATCTAATCCTCTTCGATAACCTTGCTTATACTTAATGGTACTAAGCTCATCATCTAAATATAAAAGAAATACTCCGGCAACCGTCAAAGCATTAGCAGTTAAACCTACACCATTAGATTTACTACTTTCATCTGGACAGAGTGGCTCAGAACCATCTGGGCAAATTGCTTCTTTTTAATAAGATCATGCTTATTAATTAGAATCTTTCTTCATTCATATCCTTTAGTGCTTCTCCTGCTAATTCTCTTACTTTTGACCAAGTTTCATGATTAATAAAAGATTCTAAATCAGATACGCTATCGTTCCTAGCTGCTAACTCCATCCAGTTAAAACATCTAATTATGGATGCAATAGCCTTCTTCGATAAAAAATCTTGTTCAATTAATTGCGGTAAGAGTAAGAAGGCATCACCGAAGGATGCAATTATTTCATCCTTTACCTCGGTAAAGTCAGGTAAAGAGTTTTTTTGGTTCTCATAAGAACTCGCCAAGAGGTTTAGGCTTTCGACTAATAGTTTATATTGAAGTTTTGAATCCATAATGATTTAATTAACGGGTATTCTGAAAGTACCGGAACCTGAAGAAACCTTCCAGTATGGTGCTCCGTTGAAGTGTCTAGATGTTCCTGGATGGTATTGAATCAATCTTCCTGTAAAATCAGTTCCTGCTTTATTCATCTCTCTTAAGACCCATCCACCTTCTGGGTTTGTAGTACTCTTCCTCATTACATCATTAACCCAACCGCTGGAGTTCCCCAATTTCTTTTTAACAGCCTCTAGGGATTGACCTTTAAGTAGTTGAGGGTTTGCAAATACGTCATCTACACTTTTTAGTGCTACTCCTTTAGACGAGCCAAATAGTCTTTTTAGCCAGCTCCAGCCTTTCAGTATACTCTTTGGATTTCTTATAAAACCACCAGGCAGCGGGGGAGTTCCTGTATGTACTTCATTAAGATCTATCTTTGTTTTACCTTCATTTTCCTCTTCGCATTCTTCGGGATTTTCTTCACAATTACCTCTATACATACCTAACTGTGATTGACTTGTTGAGCTAGATTTGCCCGTAGACTGTAAGTATTGATTTGTGAAATACTTGGAAACATACCCTGTTTCCTCTGCATGTTTCTCATCCGCTTTTTCTAATTCCTCAGCATTCATATATATTTCTCCATCTTGCCCACAATAAGCAACATATGCACCACACGAACTCATTCCGGTCGGATCGGTATAATTGAGTGGGTTATTCCCCACATAGGTGTATGGCGAGGAGAACTCCATGAGTGGATCCATTTGGTTGAATCGGCCTATAAGTGGGTCATAGCCCCGGGCATTCATGTGTACCATGGTCAGGCTGGCTTCATCGTCCTGCTCATGCCCGGTAAATTTATAATCATCGTTGGGGTTGGAGGAGTTATTAGATCGCCCATCCATTTGCAATCCAAAGGGGTAATAATCATCGTAGCCTAGTACATTTCCATCCACATCTACGCTCGTGCGCACATTGCCTATGTGGTCTTTCAGGTAATACACCCGCTGCGGGCGTGTGATGGTTACCGTAATGCTTGTGGTATTGTACAGGTTTATGTTGTTCTTTACCCGCAACTGTACCGTATAGCTTTGTTCGTGTACATTAGCGGGTAAGTGAAAGGTATGGGTTTCGGTAGAGCCATAAGTATATACCCCTTCTATGTACCAACGGTATTCGGTAATGCTTCCGCTACAATTATTCGGGGTACTGGTTGTCCCGGAAAACACAATCTGCGTGCCGTCTCTAAAGCTGAGCCCGGTAGGGGTATTGGTAATAGTTGCTGTAGGGGCAAAGTTGCATTCTTCGGTAGCAAATACCAGAGAAACTGCAAACAGTGTGAATAAGGAGGTGCTTAGTAATCGTTTCATTGATTGCCTCCTGTTGAGTCTGCAGACGTTGACCGACTATTCCGGTTTCTGTCTCCTCGCCTTCGTTTCTGCTCCCATTCGGCATCCAACTCTCTCAGTTTTATTCTTGCCCGGTCGGCATTGGCCCCGGTTTTTCCACCTCCTTCTACTTCTAACAAGGTTTCCATGGCCTGTTGCCGCAGACCCTGTTTAATTTGCCAGTCGGCTTTTAGTAACCGCACCCTGTCTCTTCGTTCGGGATCATTTACCGTCCATTCCAGCCATTCTAAATCGTCGGTAAAGGTGCTGTCCATGAGTTCTTCATCTTCCAGGCGCATTTCCACCCATCGGATACGGGTTCGTTGTTTCTGGCTGGAGGTACCCGTGTCTTTTAATCCATTCATGGCCCGGCGTAACACGTTTTTACTTCGCCCTTTTTCCCCGGCTTGTACCAGGTATTCCCAACCTACCCGACGCATTTGTTCATTAGGGTGCTCTTCAATCAATTGATTCAGGGCTTCCCTAGCTTTCAGTACTTCGCTGGGGTCTTCTTCTTTCAGGTAGCTGTAGCCTATGGATTGTAAAGCATGTCCGCGAATGGCTTCCTGGTCGTATTCCGGAGCCAGGGTGAGCACTTCCTGCATGGCCTGCCGGGATTCTGCCCGCCTTCCGCTATTCATTAACACACTTCCTTTCAGGTAGCGGTAGTGGGCTTTTCGGTAAGGATCGGGGGCTTTGTTGTACCAGTCTTCAACTATGCTTAATGCCAGCTCCGTTTGGCCGTTACTATTTAGCACACGGGAAAGGTATCCATGAAAATCATCGTTGAAGGTTTCCCGATAGTGACTTCGATACCGGGCATACATAGCTTGTGCGCCGAAGTAATCACCCTGGTCAATGAGTTCCATAGCCCGGTAATATTCGTAGTTACGGGTTCCGCCATAGGTCTCGGCGGCAGCGGTATAGTTGTTTACCTGCAGCCCGGTTCCCTGTACTACTTCTACCCTTCCGGTAGACGGGTTGTAGCTGAACTCAGCAGTATAGGTGCTCGCTTCCGGATCCAGTACCAATAAATGATCCACAAAACCGGGCAGGTATTCCCAACGCCACACCCCTTCGTATTCCCACACAAATTTGATGGGAAAATCAGCGGTGGTTCCTGCCGGGAAATTAACGGCAGCCTCCCATATCCCGTTACCCTGATCTTGCAGGTGGGTTACCCCATCGGGAACATTCCAGCTTAGGTCTCCATAGGAGCCCATGACCCCAACGGCATCGGGTGCCTCTCCGTTTAAGGAGAGTTGGTTTACATTCAACCGGATGGTGATGATGGTGTTTTTGGTTAGGAGCGGCCCTCCCATGAAGTGAAGTACATCGTTAAAGCGTTCTCTTTTTTGCTTTGGGTAATATTTGCGATTGGCCCAGCCTTCGGGTTCTTCCACACCTGTTGAGGAAATGATATAGTATTTGTACTCAAACGGGCGGTTGCCGGGGGTAAAACTTCCGGTCCAGCTTCCGTCTTGCTGGCGCTCAAGGGTAGCGGCTATGGTCGTAAATGAAGCTCCGTCATTACTTGTTCGTAATTCAATACGATCGTCAGAAGTCGCAACACCCTCAGGCACGGTAAGCGTGATTGGTACCTGGCCTTGCGCAGAAGCATTGTTAGCCAGCAGTACAAAAAGGAGTAGGGTAAGTAGGTAAGTTTGTCTTAGTGTTTTCATGATTCTGCCCCCTCTTAATTATTAATGATTCCGATTCCACCGGGCAATACCCAGTAGATGAGTTGGCTGCCATCATGAGCAGCTATGGTTTGCCCTGCTGCATCGCGTATGTAATAGACTTTGGTGCCATCTACTACTTCTTTTACCACCCGCATGCCTTCTCCGTCGTAGTTGTACAAGAGGGCTGATCCATTGGCTACGGCCCAGGTTGCCAGGTTCCGCCAGTCATAACTGATGTTTTCAATGCCCTGTAGTTCATTTTCTGTGATGTTCCCTCTTTTATCATAAGAGACGGTATACCCCGGGCCATTTCTGACAATGGTTTGTAACCGGTTACTGCTGCTTGCCAGTACCGGGTTTATATGATCTAAGGTACCGGTGTTGGAATACCTGTATATGTCGTCAATATTTCCGTTTTTGTCATATACATAGTCAACATCATAACTAGAGTTATCACAGTCTGCGTCTCCATAGCAGGCCTCCTCCAACCGGCTTGCTTCATCGTATTTGTAATTATAGGTAGAGGCTGTAGTCGAGATGGCCGATTGCCTCCAGGTTTGTGTTTTTACATTACCATCTTCGTGATGATCAAGCACCATGGAAAAGCGATCGTTATTATTGCCCGAAGCGGTACTTACTGTTCCATTATTGATCGTTTCCAGCCAGCCTTGAATGGTGTAGGCATAATCTACCGTTTGTGCCGGGGTACCTTCGGGCCCCAGTTTTAATTGCTTTACCTGGCCATCTGCCCAGTAGGTATATGCTGCTTCTTGTACCGCTGTACTTTCGCTGCTGTTTTCATTGGACCGGAGATATTGCAGCCTTCCCAGTTCGTCATAGTCGAACCAGAAATAGAAATCCTCTCCTGAGTTTGGAGAATCGTAATGAACCCGTTTTAACTGCCCAAGTTCGTCATAGGTATACCGGATAAAGTGGGTGCCACTTAGGCCAATAACTCTTTGAGCTACCCATTCAACCAGGCCAAGTTCATTGTAACTGTAAAAGGTTTTGCCTGGGGTGGCATCCAGGTCGTTTGGATCGTAATACCAAATTTCTGTAACCCGGCCTTCGGTGTTGTTGGCATTGGTATAGGTAATTCCCTCGTCGTATTTGTATTCAACCAGTGTTAGATTATCGCTTGTAGGAAAGGTTTGAGAGTTTGGATTGGCACTGCTAAATGCGGTACTTCCATAGTATTCTCCTATTTCGGTAGGGCGGTCGAGTTCATCGTATTTGGTGTATGAATACTTGAGTGGAGTAAAGGTAGCATTATGACTTGCAGATGATTGCTGGCTTCCGCTTTCAATAAGCTCTTCCTTGACCTGGAAACTCCCTTCTTGCACGAGCATTCTTCCGGAAGCAGTGGTCTCCCATGCATCCAGAGTTGCAGTAAACAACGGGGTACTCTCGGCAGAGAGTTCATAGGAATATACGGGCCCCTCATTTTGGATAGTTGCATTTACAGAGAAATCGAGGATACCAATTTTTGAAATAGAAAAGTTTACGGTTCCTGAACTGCCATTAGCGGGAGTACTGGAAGATCCTGACTGCTTATGGGACGGAGACTCTGTAAAGCGAAGCCTTCCTTTGTCGTCATAGGCATAGTTAACGTTTCCATCTAAGTCCGGGAGGCTTTTTTCGAGTAACTGCCCTGTTTCATCATAGGTGTACGTTGATTCATTACCATTTGGATCCTCCTGCCAGATCAGATCACCTCTCAAATTGTATTCATACATGGTTATGATATCACCGGATCCGGGTACCAGTTCATCGTCGGAAGCGGGATTCATATTAATCCCGCTTACAATAGTTTGTCCCCAGCCATCGGTATAGGTGATTACTTCATTTTCAGAAGGATCTTCAGTCACCGTTTTTATTAAGCTATCCGATCCCCACGTTTTATTATTTACTGTAAATGACTGACTGTTTAGCCCATACCTGGTTTTAACCGCCTGGCTGGAGGTGGTCTGGTAATCCTCTCCAGGCAAGGTACTTGTAACTACCCTTGACAATGGGCTTGATTCGTAGGTAGTGTAGGAGTAGGCGTATAGCTCATCATTACTGCTTGTGTAATAATCCTCGTAATAATCAGCTACCGGGCTGTCTTCATCAATATCCAATCCCGGAGTAAACGTAATTCCATCGGATAATAAGCCTTGAGCATAGAAACCGGGAAATGCTGTTGCGGTTGTATCGATAGGGCGGGAAGTAACATAGGGCAAGCCCCTGGAGTTGTACAAAGTTTCAGTAGCTATTACCCGGCTATTCCCTCTTACCTGGGTTTGAATTTCCCTTCCCATTCCATCGGCGTAAGTTACTGCACTTTGCCATCTTTCGGCAATGTGCAAATTGGCCGCATAGTAGTAATCATCGTTCCCGGTTAGGGTAAAGTTAGGAGTCCAAGATGAAGTAAAACCGCCCAAGGTATAACTATTATCCGGATCTCGTCCCTGCCCTTTTGGGTACACCCATGCTGTTAAATCCGAACCAACCTTCTGAAGTTCAATGGTGTACCAGGTATCTATTGGGGCATCTAACGGAAAAGTAAATGGATATGTCCAAGAGCCATAGCTTTTACGATATTGTATTCTGAAGCTGTCAGAAGAGTGTAGGTAATGTACTCCAAACCTATTCCCACTTGCGTCTAGCATGATATGAGGAGTACCTGCAGTAGTATTATCAGGATAAAAATCGATCCGGGTAATAAAATCTTCCCCAAGCGAAGTAACATTCATCCCTTCATAAGATCCTCCTGAACCCATTCGAACAGTAGTTTCGCCAGCCATTTGAACATTAAACACATTATGGGTTGTATTTACGCTGCTCCATCCTGATGAATTAGAGAAATCAGAATCAAATAAATGATCTATATAGGTGATAGAAGCTACCTGGTTTGGATCAGTTGCGACATAGCTACCGCTATTTCGGTCTGCAGAGAATACATACTCATTGGAGGTAATGAGTTTTCCATTGGGGTTGAAAGTTTGGTATAACCGTCCAAAGTCGTCATAGTTAAAACGACTGGTACTTCCTGCGGCGTCCTTCATGGCTAACGGGGTTATAAAAGTAGGATCTACCTCTTGTGTAGTAGCTTTGGCATCCTCCGGATAGAGGCGCACATTATCAATAAACCATTCGGAGGTAAGGTTGTTATGCCCATAACTACCAAAGGTGATTTTTTGTATCCCACTGGTCGAAAACCAGGTATCGACATTTGAAGCTTTCAATTCACCATTTATGTAATAATCTACTTTACTGGTTGACGTATGAATCACGATTTTGAAGGCATAAGTCTCTCCTATTTCTAAATCTTCAATATCCGTCCAACCTTCGCTATTGCGGTATCTCCAGGTCTCATTATTGATTGCCGTCCAAACCGACCGTTCAGTAGTAGCACCATTGGTACCTGTCCAAGAGCTCCCTCCAGCTGTCATTTTTAAGTCGTAGTTATCACTATCGGCTATTTTTACATCAAACTCCCAAACTACGGAGCCGGTTATTTCAGAGCCATGATCATAGGTTATCCGATCAAATTCACTATTAGAAGCAATGGCACCATAGTGCGTCATTTTCAGCTTTCCATCTTCTGCGGTAGCCTCAAAATCTCCATCACTGTTGATATCGACTACCACCCAATTAGTCAATCCATCCGAAGCGAAACTATGTGCATATACATTCCCTGGGGTTGCATTTTGAAAAATGCCCAATGGTACCATTTCTTCTTCATTCCATACATAAGCTGTACTCGTACCAATAGCATCTTTTACTTCCAGCATATTTCCATTAGCATCATAGCTTACCGGATCAACGACCGTTACATAACTACCATCTCGCAACACCTCAGACGTGTTGAGTAAATAATTCCCGGAGAAGGAAGTCCAGGTATTTTTTATTTCACTAAGGGTTGTGGTGCCTTCTTTCAGGGTAGTCACATATGGGTAACTAACATTTGAATAGGTGTAGGTGGTGGTTCGAGTAGGATAGCCTTCTACCGTCTCCTTTAAACTGGATAGCTGTAGATTGGAGTCGTAATCATATTCCTTGGTAATTTCGACATAACCAGTCGATGATCCATTGTAGATTTTTTCTGTAGTGATATCTAAATAATCATAGTGGACCCATCTTCCACCGGAGTTAGAGACCCAGGTCGTATCATGATCGGCCTCAATGCAACCGGATGAATGAGGACAACCATTAGGATAAACATTGATAGACCTTAGAGGAGTAGCATATTGAGCCCAGGTACTTTCTGTAGTATATACATAGTCATTTTCTTTGACGGATAAGGTGTCTCCGTTATTATCTAATATTTCTGTTTCATAGAGTTTTCCCTGGTCAAGATTGGGGTTCTTTTCAAAGTTATAAATCGTTTCGCCAAACCGGTCATCCGATGATTGCCACTCAGAGACTGTTTTATACCCAAATTGATCCCAGTTATAATCGGCAATCTGGTAGGCGGCAGTCATAGAGGATTTTATATAAGGGCAGGTATTATTATTGCTTCCATCATAGAACATTCCTGATCCTGATTCCATGAAGATTGGTTCTGCATACAAATTACCACTCGATCTTCCTGAGATATCAGGTCTCTCATAAACATATTTTTTTGTCCTAATGGTTGACCCGGAACCATCGGCATAAGAGATCTGGCTTACTCGTACCCCTCCTGCAACGCTATTTGATCCCTGGTCTACATCATTTACATAACTATATGTGTTTCCTTCATATTGAAAACTCGCAGAGCCCCCGGTGGGATAATCGATTTTGGTAAGTATTCCATGTTTTGCATAAGCACTGTTCGGCGTCTGATTTGCTCCTGTAAAAATTGTAGAGTTGTTATAGACCACTGTTGGGATGTAGTTGTAATTACCGGTCTGGCCATTATAATATCCCCAGTAATCCACCTCTTTAGAGCCATATTCCGGAATACTTCCGGTGTTATAAGTAAAACTGTAAGGAGGAAAAGTATTACTGCTCCCATCCTCTTCCGTAACCTCATCCAATCTTAAACGCTTATGGGTGCCATTGGTGTAATAGCCATGTGTGAGTGAAAATTTCTTTACCAGGTTGGAGTGATGGTAAACCTTGAGTTCACTTAATCTTTTTTCTGAAGTTAAATCATCCCGGGATGACCAAACGAATTCCACATAAGTATCGGTATCATTCTGGAGCTTTACCTTACTAGGTAATGGTACATCTACCTCGGTATATACCCTGCTATCAATATATTGATTAGAGACGGTATTACAGTAAGTAGCACCCCCTATTGCTGTTCCGTATATTATTATCGACTGGTTGTATATATCCTGATCGCTTGAACCTACTCCTGAATATTCAAGGATGATATCGTTGCTTGTTTGAGGATGTTCAATTTTAGTGAGATACCAGGCGGATGTATAGTCTACTTCTGTTACAGGCGGGTCATTTTCCCCATCAGGTATGGTTTCATTTGATACGGTAGTAGTAGTTACTGAAGTGGTCTCTTCCTGTTCAAAAGTATATTTAATACCACTTGCATCAGTAATCACCCAATAGTCAATTACATCTGAGTTAGTTTTGTAGTACTCCTGAATAGTGACTTTCTGCTTCGACCTGAATACAGGTTCTCCGTCCACGAAGAAAAATTCTCCTCCAACGGTTGGGGTAGAAAGAATGAATCGATCCGGTTGACTATCATACAACTCATCAACTATATCATTTAATAAATCTTTTTCGGCTTGGTTTAAGCTATTCCCCGGAGAGGTATCTGGAATATTGCCTTTTAGTAATGAGCCTGTATTAATAAATCCGTTACCAGTATCGCTATCATCCGGCATACCTCTCATTTCTCTTGTTATTACCCCTCCGATAGAAATATTCCAGCCCAAACCCACTCTACTGGCGCGTTCCTGTACACGAAGTCCTGTACTTGTATAGGAAAGATTAAATGGAAGCCCCATTTTGCCATTGTTTAGAGTATATAATGGAATGGTTACCGTGCTTGTACCATTATAGAGGTCAACAGGGATTTCTTCCATCTTTGCAAAAGAAGCGGCTGTTGGAGAAGGGAAAGCGGTAAATACATTATCCTGGTGAGTAAGCTCGCTTGAGCCAAGCCACTGGGCATGTAAAACTTGAGTAGTTAAAGAAAGTAAAATGATACATATACCTAGGCGTGTAGAATTGAATAGAGTTCTCATAAGCGATAGTCAACTTGACGTTAATGGTTCTTCTTAACCGACTTAGCGGATAGCCTAATCTATCCGTGAATACATACACAAAAGCCCAGCTAATTTTTACTTTTGCATATATCCTTTAGTTAGAACTGCGAATATAGATAGTGACTCCTTGTACACTATGTTCCCTAACTCTTGTCGTTTCATTAAGATGTTTAATACCGTGAGTAATTACAACCAAATGCATGTTACCAAATTGTTAACTGATTTTAGTGCTATGTGACTAAGTGGTTTGCAAGTCTTCTTTCTTCTTGGGATGCACATTTCCAGGTCATCCCGGGTCTAGGCCCGGGATGAGGAAAGAGAGAATGCGGGATGACGAGGAGATGTACCAACCTGGTGCAGAGACAGTCAGCATTAAACAAAGCGTTAGTAACCCCATAAGATCCTTCTCCCGAAAGCGTTTGGGATCAGGATGACGTTGGTAAGAAGAAACAAAAAAGGGATTTACATATCGATTTTAACTCGTTCCCAAGCTCCAGCTTGGGAATACATTCCAGAAGCTGGAACTTCAACTACCGCATTCCGAAGGTAGACCTTCGGAACGAGAGAAAGTTCAGCACAAGTTGCGGGATCTGTAAAGCGCGGCTCGTTGATCTGGGTAGTTCCAAAACAACGTATGTTCCCTTACAGATCCCGGGTCTTCGCCCGGGATGACTGGAAATAAAAAAAGGAACAAAACTTTTTTCAAAAGTTTTAACTAGGCATCTGCGGCACTTTATGGGTATCATTGGCGTTAGGTATTGTGATGAAAAAAGGGATTTATATATCGATTCTTACCATTTTTGCTGCACTCCCAGTACAAGGGATTGCCCAGGTTCAATCTGTTGAAGAACGGGAAGCAAAAACTGCATATATCCAGGGCCTGGAGGCATTTGAAAACGAGGAGTATGATATGGCAACCACCCTTTTGCTTCAGGCTTATGAACACCTCCGGAGACAATCAGGTGTTTCGTTCGCTTTAGCCGATGTGTATTTCCAACAGGATGACCTGGCCAATGCTGCTTTATATGGTAAAGAGGCTGTTGGTATGGAACCAGCAAACAAATGGTATCGGCTTAAGCTTGCTGAGATCTATAGAAGCGCCGGGCAAAACCAGGCTACACTTGATGAATTAAATACGCTGTTAGAATATCACCCAAATGATTACACCGCCCTGTTTATGTTGGCTGATACCCAAAAGGAATACGGACAATTTATTCAGTCCAATAGAACCCTGGATAAAGTATCAAATCTTACAGGCCCTAATCCTGTGGTCCTGCTTCGTAAATTTCAAAACTATGAAGCCCTAGGCAATACAGAATTAGCACTGGAACAACTTGAATTATTAAATGAAGCGGAACCGGAGAACCTGAATACACTGAATTTATTAGGCGAATATCTAATCAGGTCAGGAAGAGGTAGTGAAGCAAAGAAGTACCTTAATGATGCCCTGTACCGTAATAGCCGTGATCCGCAGACATTGATTAACCTGGCAGGTATTTACATTGATGAGCAACGATGGGACAGTGCGGGCACTATGCTTGGTAATTTTATTTCCGACCCCATTATAGAGGCTGAACAGAAATTGATGATCGCCCAGTTTATGTATGCCAGGCAGCAGAACAATCCTTCCAATATCCAGCTTAGCATTGAAACAGCCAGGATTCTGGATTTATATACTGAAAGCGCTCCTGAATACGGTCCCGCTTTTACCCTTGCCGGTCAGTTTTACTCTATAACCGGGGATAGTGATAAAGCACTCGAAAATCTTGCCCGCGCAAACGAACTATTACCAGAGGATGATATTGCCTGGAGGCAGCGCCTTCAATTATTACTGGGTGAAGGCAGATATGACGAAGCTATTTTAGTAGGCATTGAAGCCGATAAAAATGCACCCGAAGATGCTTTTATTCAGTTCTTCCTCGGAAGTGCCTATTTGTTAGATGGAAATTACCCCGAAGCAGTTACCTGGTTAGAGCGTGCTTCAAGGGCTCCTGCCCGTAGACCATTCAAGTCAGTTATTTTTTCGGCACTGGGAGATGCCCAATCATCCCTGGAAAATTATGAAGAGTCTGACCGGGTCTATGAACTTGCCATCCGTTATGATTCCAACAATCATAATGCCATGAATAATTATGCCTACAGCCTATCGGTACGGGAAGTTAATCTTGAGCGTGCAAAGGAGCTTGCTTTGAAAGCTATTGAAATGGATGCTGAGAACCCTGCTTATCTTGATACCGTTGGATGGGTCTATTTCAAACTAGGAGATTATGACCGCGCTCGTCGATTTATAAAAGCCTCCATCGATACAGGAGCTAACGATGCCGAAGTAATGGAGCACCTCGGGGATGTATATGAAAAACTGGATAATCTACAGGAAGCCAAAAAATGGTGGAAACAAGCCCTCGAAAACGATGATACAAGAGTTCATCTGCAGGAAAAAATTAACTCATGATCTTCCGCAATCCCAAGCTTATTTTTGTTTTCATACTAACCCTGTTTCTAATTTCTTGCAGGTCGTCACGCCCTGTGATTGATGCAAATTATAGCTCCTCAACAGTACCTGCCGATTCTATTGTTTCCCTGCTACCTAATTATCAGGATGACATTTTCTCTGCTAAAGGAAAGGGCAGAACCATTGTTAGCGAACCAGGAAACAGCGATCGCCTTACTATTGATTTTGAAGCAGATACCTCACTAAGCCTTTTTACTATCAAGAACCGGATTGGTATAGAAGGGGCAAGAATGCTGGTCGATAGAGACTCAATCACCTTTTATAACAAGATTGATAAAATCGCTCAAAAACTTTCTGTGAATGACGGAAAACTTACCAGTCTGAATGAACTGGCTTCAGTAAACCTGCTGAACGTATTGAATTTCAAGCTTACTCCTAATCAGGTTAAAGAAGTGTTTGCTTCTGAAACCCATTACCTGCTTGTACTCAGTAATGGGGGTACTGCCCAAATTGATATAAATGAACGAGTGATAACCAAAGTTACTCAGGATGCCAAAAGTCGATCCCCATACTCTTCTATTGAATATGAGAGCTATGGAAAGATTGATAGCTACACTTTGCCTAGAAAAATTACCATATTAAGCGCTGATGGTACTTCGAAAGTAGTTTTTCAGGTACGATCATTGGATATCAACCCACGGTCGGTTAATCTGGATATTGATATCCCTGACGGAATTATCATCGAACGGCTATGAAGAAATTATTTCCAACATCCCTCTTTGTTATAATAGGATTATCACTTGGATATTCTACCTTTGTCCAGGCTCAAACCTATGAAGAGAAACGACAAAAGATCCTTGATGAGCAGGTAAATACCCGAGCCAAAATTAATGTACTGGACGCCCGAATAAAGAGCTATGAACAACGCATTGGTCAATCGCAGAGTAAGTATGAAGAACTCTACAAAGAGTTCCAGAATATTAATCGGTTGATTTCTCTGCAGGATAATAAGCTTGAGAGCCTGGAAACAGAACAAGGACAAATTCAGGAAGAAATTAATATTACCGAGGACGAAATTGATTTAAGGCAGCGTGAACTGGATCAGCTCATCCAGAATTATAAAGACATTCTTCTATATACATACAAAAACGGACGAACCAGCAACCTTGAATTAATACTGAGTTCTGCTTCTATTAACCAGGTGTTACTAAGATCATTTTACCTTCAAAAGCTGGAAGAACAGAAGGTAAAACAAGCTGAGCAAATAACTATCCGCCGGGCAGACCTTGAGGGTATTAAGGAGCAGCTACAACAAAGTCATTTTAAAAATGAACTGATTCTGGATGAGATTATTTCAGAAAAATCAAAGCTTAGTGATCAGCAAGTAACACAACGTCAGAACGTGGAGAAAATCAAATCAGAAAGTGATGATTTGCTTGCAGAACTAAGAAAAACAAGAAAAGAAAGAGAGGATTTTGGTAATAGTTTATCCTCACTCATTGAAGAAGAAGACCGGATCAGACAAGCTGAAAACGACCGATTAGCCCGACTGGCTGAAGCCCGAAGAATTACCGATGCAGCGCGAAGAGCTGATGAAGTAGCTAAATATTCAACGCCCGTCACTTCTTCTTTTGTTTCTGACGAAACCTTACTCGCTTACGAACAGAATTTTGCAGCCTCAAAAGGCCAACTAAACTGGCCGGTTAACAGCAATACCGTATCCAGAAAATTTGGGATAACCAGAAATCCCCTATATGGAACCCGTACCGAACATCCTGGAATAAACATTGTCGCTGACGCAAGGTCGGAAGTACAAGCCGTAGCCGATGGTTATGTATTTGCTATCCAACCTCTTCCGGGATACGGAACTGTAATATTTGTCAAACATGGCTCTTATTACACAGTATATGGGAACCTTAGCGAGGTAACCGTTCAAAACAATACAAACCTGCGTATAGGTACAGTGATTGGCCGATCAGGTACTGATGCTTCTGAGATGGGAGAAACGCTTTTCTTTATGGTACGCAAAAATAATACGGACTTAAATCCTGAAGACTGGCTCAACTAGAGGTGATCCCTTTTGTCATTGGAATTTCTCCTCTAAAGCAGGAACTTCACCATCCAACTTTAACCCGTACTAATGCTGGATAACCTACCCCGTTTCTCATTCTATCTGTCAGGCGTATTTCTGCTTTCGGCTGCTTTCACAATTTTTACTTCTGAATTATTATTCCTTGTTACCGATCCATCCTTGAAAGGAACAGCTTTTCTTATCGGCTTTGGCTTGGTGTACATGAATATTGTATTTGTAACTTCCCGGCGATTCATGCGCCGGCTTGACGGACCTACCCCTGCACCTTATATCATTGCAGTAATGGTAGCCATCCTTCCGGTTATCTGGATATTTATTTACGATTCCCCACTTGATGTACAGCAGCGCGTTGTTTTTGCAGTGGTGATGGTATTAGCCTGTGGGTCGGGTGCATATTTTGGTCATAATGCAGGCTTAAAAGCACAGGTAGTATTCCAACAAAAACTCGAAGAATATTTACGAAATACAGGGCGACTTCCAGACGATTTGCAACGCCCCCACGATAATTTGAATAAAAACTAACCCGATGAAATCTATTCGCATTTCCCTTCTTTTTATACTTCCATTGGTTATTTCAGAAATATCTAATGCACAAATCACTTCTGAAGAACTACATACTATTGCCATCGCTGCCTCTGCTGAGCGGCTAGAAACAGATATTCAGGCTTTGGCTGATTTTGGAACCCGTCACACCCTTTCTGATACCGTTTCAAATACTCGAGGAATAGGAGCCGCTCGAAGATGGATAAAAGCTGAATTTGAGAAAATCTCGGAAGAGTGTGGTGGATGCCTCGAGGTATTTTATGTATCGGGTATTATAGAAGGTCAGCGTAGAATTCCGGAGCCTACTAATGTAGTAAACGTGGTTGCCATTCAGCGGGGAACCGTTGATCCTAATCGGTTTGTGATGATGAGTGGGGATATTGATTCCCGGGTTTCTGATGTATCAAACAGCACATCAGATTCTCCAGGTGCTAATGACAATGCCTCAGGTATGGCCGGAGCCATTGAAGCAGCCAGGATGCTTACTAAGTATGAATTCCCAAGCTCTATCATGTATGTTGGACTTTCTGGGGAAGAACAAGGATTATTTGGAGGTCAAATCGTCGCCCAATACGCCATTGAAAAGGGGTGGGAATTGAAAGCTGTGTTGAATAATGATATGATCGGGAATATCAAAGGGATTAACGGAGTAATTGATAACACAACCGCTCGCGTATTTTCGGAAGGAACCCGGTTTGTAGAAACAGAGCGCGAAGCCAGAATTCGCAGGTTTACTGGTGGTGAGGTTGACTCTCCCTCAAGGAACCTTGCCCGATATGTAGATAAAATGGCTGACATGTATGTTCCCAATCTGGATGTAATGATGATTTACCGCCTCGATCGTTTTGGGCGTGGTGGGCACCATCGTCCGTTTAATGAAGCCGGGTTTCCAGGAGTTCGGATCATGGAAACAAACGAGAATTATGTGATGCAGCACCAGGACTTGCGTACCGAAAATGGAATCAAATACGGAGATACCATGGAAGGTGTAGACTTTGACTATGCTGCAAAATTAACCGGATTAAATGCAGTAGTAATGGCAGGTATGGCATGGGCACCAGCACCTCCTTCAAATGTTCAAATATCTGGTGCCGTACAGCCTAGCACTACACTGAAATGGGATGCATTAGATGCATCAAAAAATCCACAGCTTGCTGGCTACAAAATATACTGGAGGCTTACCGACTCAAATCAATGGGAGAAAAGTGTATTTGTTCCGGCTGATGTTACTGAACATACTCTCGAAAATGTGGTTATCGATAACTACTACTTTGGAGTAGCCGCTGTATCAAAAGAAGGATTCGAAAGCCCTGTGGTATTCCCTGGTCCTGCCGGTAGTTTTGATGGGCCATCCCCTCAGGAGGGTGAATAAACTTATGTTTCTTCTTAGTTCTACTTGTTGGTAAATTACTGGCATGGAAAACTTAAGTGAATCTGGCTCGGCCTGGGCAGAAGCTGTTGAAGAGACCCTGCTCAAACCCTTTCTTTCGCTCGTTGTATGCGTGTATAACGAGGAAGGGAATATCAAGCCTCTTATCGATAAGGTGTACAAGGCTCTTAATGACATCGAGTTCGAGCTGATTTACGTGGACGATGGATCTTCCGATGGTACCGTTTCAGCAATAAAAGAACATGCAAAGCCAGGAATGAAGCTCATCGAATTAAGAAAAAATTACGGGCAAAGTAGCGCACTAGCCGCCGGGATAGAACATAGTCAGGGAAAATACATAGCCTTACTCGATGGAGATTTACAAAACGATCCAATTGACATTCCTGCAATGATTGACATGCTTACGACTGAAGAAGCAGATGTTGTAGCAGGTTATCGTATGAACCGAAAAGATGGAATGTTCTTGAGGAAAATTCCTAGTAAGCTGGCTAATTTTATTATCCGTAGATCAACAGGAATTCATATAAAAGATGCTGGTTGTACACTTAAGGTTTTCAGAGCTGAGATTGCAAAGAACTTGGGCTTATACGGGGAATTGCATCGGTTTATACCTGTTCTAGCTCACCTTGAGGGAGCCAGAATTGTTCAAATGGGTGTTAGCCATCACGAACGGAGCTGGGGCGATTCAAAATATGGGATAGGCCGTACATTTAAGGTTGTGAGTGATCTACTCCTTATGCTATTCTTTCAGAATTACCTCTCTAAACCTATGCACTTATTTGGTATGCCAGGGCTAATTACTTTTGTAGCCGGTGTAATCATCAACCTTTATTTATTGGGTTTAAAAATAATGGGTGGTGATATCTGGGGGAAGCCACTTCTTATCCTGGGTATGATCTTAGTACTTGGTGGCATACAGTTAATTACAACAGGCATTGTTATCGAGATTTTGATACGGATATATTATGATGGTCGAGATAGGACACCTTATCGGTTGCGCAATGTCCATGTATTTAACTAAGAGACTACATGATTAATAGCTTTTGCTCCTTAATTTTTACCTGTAAGTCAAAATGAACTATTTAGTAACCGGAGCAGCAGGTTTTATAGGCTCCCACTTAACTGAAGCACTTCTTAGTCGAGGCCATACTGTTACTGGTTTCGACAATTTTGATTCTTACTATCAAAAGTCGGTCAAAGAGAGAAACCTAGCTATTGCAATGAAATCTCCGAATTTCAAATTAGTGGAGGGAGATTTAAGAACAGAAAGCGATATTCATGCATTATTCGAGGCCAATAACTATGACTCCGTTATCCACCTGGCGGCAAAGGCCGGCGTTCGCCCATCTATAGAGTCTCCAAAAGATTACTTCGAAGTAAATGTAAATGGTACACTGAACCTGCTTGAAGCGATGCGGCTTACCGGACATAAAAAAATGATTTTTGCTTCCAGTAGTTCAGTTTATGGGAACAATAAAAAAACTCCCTTTTCTGAGCATGATCCTGTAGACGATCCAATAAGCCCATATGCAGCCACAAAAAAAGCGGGTGAGCTGCTGTGTAAGACTTACCATAATCTCTACGGCTTTGATATCTATGCTTTGCGCTTCTTTAGCGTGTATGGCCCACGTCAAAGACCAGATATGGGAATCCACAAATTTCTTAGTTCTTTTATGGAGGGAAAAGCAATTACGATGTTTGGCGATGGTTCCAGCAAAAGAGATTACACCTACATCGACGATATCATTAATGGCACCTTAAAGGCTGTTGAACGTTGTTCGGGCTTTGAAATCGTAAACTTAGGGGAGTCGAAAACGGTATCGTTAAAATCTTTGATAGATGAAGTGCGAACGGTTACCCAACGAGATGCAGAAATTAAATATCTACCTATGCAACCCGGAGATGTATTTGAAACCAATGCTGATATTGAAAAGGCAAAGCACTTACTGGATTATTCACCAAAAACAGATATCAAGAAAGGCTTAAAAGCTCACTTTGACTACCTGAATACTTTTCAATGATTCAATTATCAATTTTTCAATTTTTCAATTAAGAATTAGGGTGCAGATACCATCTTTCTAATTCTTAATTGGTTATTGAAAAATTGTTAATTGCCCCTTCGAATCACCACTTCTTTTCCTAGTACTTCTCCTAACAAATAAGCCTTCCTCGAAGCACCCCAAATTTCAAGGTGAGGCTCATCAAGAGTTTTAATGGTAAGCATTAACTCCTTCTCCTTTTTTTGAACCTTGAGATCAATCACATTTTGAAAGTGACTTCGATCCAGGCCATCCGCTACTCTCAAAATGCCCGACAGTTTTTTTATTCTCATTCTAACTTCCGGCTTTAATCCCCAATACTCAATATGCCTTTTCTTTGGAGTAGACCGTCTGTGATATCGAGCTACATGAGCCATAATTTCTATCTCATTTTGACGAAAACCCATAAGATCTGAGTTCCTGATAATATATAGAGCATGTTTATGATGGGCTTTATGAGAAATATGATAGCCAATATCATGCAGATACGCTGCGTATTCCAACAACTCCCGGTCTTCTTGTGTGAGGCTTAAGTCTTGATAGAGTTCGTCAAAGATAACGAGTGCGAGTTCTGCTACTTTACGAGAGTGTTTTTCGTGCCAGTTGCATTTTCTCAATAACTCAAAAACACTTCGTCTTCTTGGATCAGCAATTTCTTCAGCTACAGAAACCTCTTCCATATCCTTTTTTAAATGCCGAATGATGATACCCTCTCTAAGTGCTTGTGTTGAGACTTTTACTTTATCAATATGGAATTTTTTGAGCAACAGATTAACCAATACTACACCAGTATTGATAAAATCAATTCGCTTCGAATCCAACCCGGGAATTTTTCGCCGCTCATCTCTATCTAGTGTGATGAACCAGTCATAAAAATTAAAAAAATCCTCAGCTGTAAATTCTAATTCGTTAATTGTAATACTGGTAGGCTGGTTCTTTTGGTCTGCGATCACCATCCCGATATTTTGCATAGTGCCTGACGAACCAATAATTGTCCTGATAGGGTTTTTCTTTAGAGCTTCCCATACCTCCATAAGCTCCTCTTCATAATGAGCTTCTAACTCTGAAATATTATCGTTGGTTATAGGATCTGACGGTTTAAATATGTCCGTCATTCTGGAAACACCAATTTTCTTGCTCGAAAGAAAAAAGAATTCTTTAGCATTGCCTAAGATGAATTCAACACTTCCCCCTCCAATATCTACCATTAGAACAGGTTCGTCTGCTAACCGAACGCCATGCTGGACGGCATATCCAATGAGTTCTGCTTCCATGGTTCCGGGAATAGCTCGTATTTTTATTCCGAGTTCATCAATGCTTTTTTGGATGAATTCCCCACCATTTTCCGATTCCCTGATCGCACTTGTTGCATAAGCCAGAATTCGTTCTACTCCATAGCTATCACATAGCACTTTTATTTTCCGGAGAGCGTTAATTCCCCGTTGAAAGGCGGGCCTGGATAAGCTTTTTCCTAACCCTCCTTTTGCAAGCTGAACCATTTCTTTAAGGTCATCAACTTTGCGAAAACTGCCATCTGAGAAAATATCAACGATTACTGCATGGAAAGAATTGGTACCTAAATCAATGGCAGCAATACGCTTGATAGGTCTTGTTGTATTAATTTGAGTCGTTAATTGTACCAATGAATTAATACTAATACTTTTGCCCTAATATACTATTCAACTTGCTTATGAAAATGCATCGTATTGGAATTTTATTTGCTCTCGTATTAATAACATTTCCTTCACTCGCTCAGCAACCTGGCATTGATTATGCTGAGAATACTATCATCATCAAATTTGAAAGTGATCTAGCCGCTGAAGCCTACATTTCTAAATCAAAAGCGGAGGCGTCTTTTTTAACCACTTATAATGCCTCCCCCCTAAAGCAGATATGGAGAGATGAATATTCTCAACAGCTAAATTCCACACTAAGGGCGAAAGGTAAACTGGCTTCTATGCCAGACGTGAGTGACCTTTCCAGGATTTATGAATTCCAGTATAATGATGAAATTGACCCTCTGGTACTATCCCAGAAAATCTCTTCTTTACCTGATGTTGAATACGCTGAGCCTCGATTTATATACTATACCGATGATGTAGTTAATACGAATGATCCAATCCAAAATAGCTTTGTAAACTTTCATAGCTTTGATGACGCCTGGGAAATAAGCCAAAGCTCTACAGAGGTAATTATATCTGTTGTGGATAGTGGGGTAAACTACCTGCATGAAGATCTTGAAGAAAAGCACTGGGTAAATGAAGATGAGATCCCCGGTAATGGTATCGATGACGATAACAATGGATATGTTGATGATTATTTAGGGTGGGATTTTTGGGATTCCGGCTCCACAGCTAATGCTGTTCAGGATAGCGATCCTTTCGCTATTAATAATCCTCACGGGACTCATGTAGCAGGAATTTCAACCGCTGTTCCTGATAATAACCTTGGACTGGCAGGTGCAGGCTTTAATGCAAAATATATGGCGGTAAAAGCAGGGGGGATCGCTGACGACCCATCCACCGGAAATGATGAGTCACGATCTATTGGCTTCGGCTATGAAGCAATCATGTATTCAGTAATAAATGGAGCAGATATTGTAAACTGTAGCTGGGGAGGTTTTGGCTTTTCTTCATTTGGAGAAGATATTGTGAATATGGCCACTGAAGCAGGAGTACTGGTAATTGCTTCTGCTGGAAACTCATCGACTAACGAACTGCACTATCCTTCCAGTTTAGAAAATGTACTATCGGTTGGAGCATTGGGAACTACTGGAAATATCATAGCCAGCTATTCGAACTACGGTTCAACTGTAGATGTATTTGCACAGGGAACAATAAGTAGTAGCGTAGGGGTGGGGCCTTCTGATTACGCAACATTCCAGGGAACTTCTATGTCTTCGCCTGTTGTGTCAGGGTTAGCAGCACTCATCAAAACCGAATACCCAACATGGACCCCAGAACAAATCAAACAACAAATTCGCACCTCATCTTCTTCAATCGATCAGTTTAATTCTGGTGAATTTGCTCTTCAACTCGGTACAGGGAGTATTGACGCTTTTGTAGCTATTTCCTCACCTCAGCCAGGAATAGTGATTGAGCGGTCCGAATCTTTTAATGAATCGGGGGGGAAACTAGGAATAAATGAGAATGGGACATTTAAAGTATTTTTAAGGAACGTTGGTAATGCTACTACATCGCTAACTATTAATGTAGAAGCCCTAACCCCTGGGTTAAGTTTTTCAAGTAATACATTTCCGGTTGGCGCTATAAGCAACGATGGTATTGCAGAAGTAGAAATACCAATCACCCTTACTGAAGATATTTTAGAAACGCTCTCCGCTGATATGATGATCGAATTTATAGACAACAGCGTTGGGTATCGTGATTTCAGAGTAATCGTTTTTGATAATCTTCAATTTGACGTTTCTGATGCAAATAACCTGGCTCTTTCTTTTTCTCCGTCAGGAAATATTGGATTCTTTGATGCTCAGAATGGAATTGGAGGTGTCGGTTTTGTTCCCGATCATCAAACCGCCAACTTCTTAACCGATAATTTACTTTACGAAGGCGGTATTATTTTTGAAGCCAATGAGAGAGTAGCCAATAATGTCCGTTCTACTTCTGGGAATGTTGATCGGCAGTTCACTCCTGTAGAATTTTATGAAGTTACTGATCCCGGTATCGTTTCATTAGCCGATGGCTTCACGATGTTCCGACCTACTGAAAATACCGGTTTGGATAAAGTTGAAATTTCACTGAACACCTACGCTTTCGCTACTCCGGATTTGGAAAATAGTGTGATCCTTAACTATGTAATCCGAAATACTTCTTCTATCCTGGCCTTGTCAGAAGTTTATCTTGGCATTTTTAATGATTGGGATATCGGAGATTTCACCAATAACAATGTGAGTTATAATCAAGAAGATGACATTCTGTTTGCTCAAGGTGAACAAGACTCTGGTTTTCCTATGGTTGCAGTAGCAACCCTGGCTAATACTTCTAGTGTATTGGCAATCAACAATAATTTTGGGGGCTCAAATTCTGACTTTCAATTCGGTTTATCCGATGGGTACAACATTATCGAAAAACGAAATTCTTTGAGAGCCGGAACAGAAAATACCCTTGCCTTCAGAACTGATATCTCCTCTGTTGTAGCTACGGGGCCTTATTTTATACCACCAGGAGAATCGGTCTCTTTAGGTTTTGTTTATGCATTTGGGGATTCAGAAACTGAGCTAGCAAACCAGGTATTAGCCGGACGTAATCAAACTATTTTCCAAGTCAGTGATTTGAACTCTACAAGAGATAATGAATTCCCTAATTCTGTCGAGTTCTTTCAGAATTACCCGAATCCTTTTAACCCGAACACAACGTTCAGCTTTACACTTTCCGAGCGACAATCAGTCCGTTTGGACGTCTACAATATGTTAGGTCAAAAAGTAAAATCGGTAATCAACGAAAGTCTTGAGGGCGGAATTTATTCCTATGAGGTTTCTTTCGATGAACTAAGTAGCGGTGTGTATTTCGCCATTTTAGAAACGGAAGGAACAAAGGAAACCATCAAGCTCTCCCTCATTAAATAATCATTTGAGTGCCTATAATAATAGCTTTACCTCAAGTTGGTGGGCTCTGAATGGGCACATTCATACTATCGCTTTTTCGTTTAGTAAAGTCAGAGAAGTAGCAGTTACCCGCGAGGAAATTCCTACTCCGGATGATGACTTCCTTGAAATTGATCTTATTGATCTTAATAATCAGCGGCCAGTTGTGGCATTATTTCATGGTCTTGAGGGGTCTTCTAAACGCGTTTACATCCGAAATCTGATGCATGACTTACGGGATATTGGCATTTCATCAGTTGCACTAAATTTCAGGGGATGTGGTAGCAGGTTAAATCTCAAAAAAAGATTTTACCATTCAGGAGAAACCTCCGATTATGCTACTTTTTTTGAATGGATCAATTCGAGATTTATAAATAACCCTGTTTTTGCTGTAGGGTTTTCGCTGGGTGGAAACGCATTAATCAAATACCTTGCAGAAAATGCTAAATCAACAATCGTTAGTAAAGCAGTTGCAGTTTCACCCCCTTATGAACTCAAAGCTGGTTCCTTAAATCTGGATCATGGTTTTAATCGAATTTACTCCTATCGTTTCATCCGTACGTTGAAGGAGAAACTAACACTTAAACGGATAACTTATCCCGACCTTCCGGAGTTTTCAGGTTCGAGCTTATATCAATTTGACGACCAGGTTACTGCTCCGGTACACGGCTTTAGGGACGCAGAAGACTATTATGAGTCATGTTCTTCAGCTCGTTTCTTAAACCAGGTATCTACTCCTATTTTGCTCATACATAGCCATGAAGATCCTCTCTGTCCTTTGGATTATGCCCCCTTCGATATTATAGAAAAGAACAGGTATATCAGCAGCACATTTACCCGCAAGGGAGGGCATGTAGGATTTATCGGCAAACCTGAAAACTGGATGAACAAAACTATCATCAATTGGCTGATGCTCTAAAGAAATAACGGTGAATTCTGATTTCATCTATTTTCGCTCTTTTTTGTTGTTAAGTAGACCTTAAGACTACCCTTAAAAGCTCTCATTTTAATTTTAAATAAATAAAAGAGTGCTACCTTTTTCCTTGCCTAATCAAGCCTGCAAAACCAACACACAGGCACTTTTTAACCGAACAAAAATATCCAACTAAAATCATATGTTAACCACTGAAAATATAGAGAACAAAGAGGTAGCCTCACTTTTCAGGCTACTTGGAAAAAATAAGGACAAGCAAGTAAATGCTGAAAAGTTGTTGGACTTACTAGCTAAAAATGGAGTACTGAGTGATGACCCAAGACTTCAAGGTCTCATCGATAAACTTCAAACAAAAGTCGATGACCAAATCGGGAAAGTTATAATTGATGACCAGCAGTTCCATGATATCATAAAGAATCACGCACTCATTAAGAAATCACTAAAAAAGGAATTAGTTATTCCTGACTTTCAGCTCTTATGCAAGGAGATCAAGAATATTTTTGACGAAACGATTAAAAATAAAGACGGCAATATTGCTGATTATATCCCGCAACTGGCCCGGATAAACCCTGAGCATTATGCTGTTTCGATTTGCACTATTGATGGACAACGCTATTCGCTGGGAGATTTCGATAAAAATTTCTGCCTACAATCTTCCTGTAAACCCATCAACTATTGTATTGCACTTGAAGAGCTTGGGGAAGAAAAGGTCCATCAACATATTGGGAGAGAACCAAGTGGGCAGTCATTCAACGAACTTACTTTAAATAGTAAAGGACTTCCTCATAATCCTATGATTAATGCGGGAGCAATCATGAGCTGTGCTTTGATAGGACAAGACCTGGATATCGCTGATCGCTTCGACCGGGTAAATAAAACCTGGAGCCAACTGAATGGGAATAAACCTGTGTATTTCAATAATGCAGTATATTTATCGGAGCGCCAGACTGCTGATCGGAATTTTGCTTTAGCATATTTTATGCGAGAGAACAATGCTTTCCCTGAAACAACAAACCTAAATGATATCCTGGAATTTTATTTCCAATGTTGTTCTATAGAGTCATGCACAAAGGACTTATCGGTAGCGGCAGCAACTTTGGCTAATGCAGGTACTAATCCCCTTACTGGAGAAGCTATATTCAACCCATTAACCGTACAAAATTGTCTTTCATTAATGCTTAGTTGCGGTATGTATGATTCCTCCGGAGAATTTGCTTTTAAAATTGGTATCCCCGCTAAAAGTGGTGTTTCAGGTGCATTAATGGTTGTAATACCGAATGTAATGGGCATAAGTATCTGGTCTCCAAGACTTGATGCCAATGGTAACACGGTTCGTGGGGTAGAATTCTGCAATAAATTAGTAGAGAAGTTTAGCTTCCATCATTACGATTCCCTTACGGGACATTCGCACAAATTGAATCCTCGCAATAACCATAAAGGAAACCAAGTAGCAAAAATGGTTAGCTTAATCTGGGCAGCCAGTAGTGGAGATATGGATGAACTTTTACGGCTAGAAGCAGAAGGGGTAAATCTTAATATCGCGGATTACGATGGTAGAACCCCTCTTCATCTGGCCGTTTCCGAAAATCAGTTCGAGGTGGTAAAATACCTCATCGAAAATGGTGTAGATCTTTCGCCCGTTGACCGATGGGGAGGCATTCCACTTACCGACGCCAAGAAATCCGGAAATAAGAAGATTCAAAACCTGCTTGAAGTGGCGCTTAAGAAACTGGACAAGAAGGAAAACCAAAATTAGTGTTCATAAATAGCCCTGCCTTTTTGTGATAAGGCATGAAAAAGAAAATTTAGGCTGAGTAGGAACATGAAGATTGTTTGTATCTTTGGTTTCTGAAAGTCATTTAATCTCTTACCATGGTTATTATAATTGGGGCAGGGCCCATTGGTTTAGCAACAGGAATACAACTACAGCGCAAAAATATTCCTTTCTTAATTATTGAAAGAGGGTGTTTAGTTAGCTCTCTTTTCAATTATCCGACAAACATGACCTTTTTCTCCACCTCAGACAGGCTGGAGATCGGAGATATTCCTTTTATTTCTCATGGTTCTAAACCTACACGAAGTGAAGCGCTAGAGTATTATCGCCGAGCAGCCGAGCATTTCAAACTCCCCATTCATCTTTATGAAACAGTTTTTTCAGTGGAAGGCGAAGACGGAGCGTTTATAGTAAAAACGGATAAAGACAGTTATAAGGCAGCAAAAGTAGTAGTAGCAACTGGTTTTTATGGCTCTGCGAACTTAATGAACGTACCAGGCGAAGATTTACCAAAAGTAAAGCATTACTACGATGAGCCTCACCCTTATGCATGGCAGAATGTGTTAGTTGTAGGTGCTGGAAATTCCGCCGTTGATGCAGCACTGGAATGCTACCGGGCTAATGCCAAAGTAACAATGTCGGTTAAGTATGGAGAAATTAAACCCTCTGTTAAATACTGGGTTAAACCAGATATCGAAAATCGAATTAAGTTTGGAGAAGTACAGGCCTACTTTAATACAGAGGTAAAGGAAATCAGAGAAGGAGAAGTAGTTCTTGATACTCCTGATGGAGAAAAAACGATCCCAAATGATTTTGTATTAGCAATGACCGGATATCATCCTAACTACCCGCTTATGGATGCTCTTGGCATTGAGCTAACAGATGATGAAAAGTGTATGCCAGTGCATGAGGAAAAGTCTCTTGAAACGAATAGAAAGGGAATGTATGTGGCTGGAGTGGTTTGTGGAGGAATGGATACAAGTCGGTTGTTTATCGAGAACTCAAGAGTACATGCCGACCAAATTGCTGAGCATATTGCCAGTTCTTTGAACTAATATGGTAGAATCCACTGCTCGTTGTCTTTTGAGTCATCCTGAGGATACTTCCGAAGGATCTAATCAGGTATTCGGTCAGATTCTTCGGCGGTAGCCTCAGAATGACCTTTATATAAATAGTTAATACAACTAGAGTATCCTCAGGATGACTACTTTTTGTTGAAACAATAAATCCACCAACTCCCAGAAATAAAAATGGGCAAGCGACCTATATCACGTCGCTACGACCAATTTACCGCTGCTGCATTCCTGCCCTGACGGAGTTCAAAGGGAGCTGACTGTATAGGACTTGCCCGAGAACCTAAAAGATACGACCTATTGTTAACTAGTATCAAGTTTTTTCGGCTACTAGTTTGAGCTTTTTTATTACTTACTCGTCATTACAAAAACTCCATCCCAATCTAATGAAGGCGGATTTTGTTTCATAAACTCACATCGCTCAAGAAATATCTGAGAGGGGTTTTTGGGATGAGCTTCGAGAGGCAGAGATTGGCTGAAGTACTTTATGGCCTCATCCCATTCTTGTTTAAAATAGTTCTCCATCCCTAATTCGTACAATCCAACACTTTCAAGTAATTGCTGAGAAGCATCTGCTCTCAGTCCGGCTATTTCATATACCTTCACGGGCCGGCTTCGTCCCTTTACAACGATGTTATCCAGCATCCTGAATACACAATCATTTCCATACTTCTCAGCTTCTTGTTTGGTAGTTTCTGTAAGCATAGTGTACACATTGTATTGCTTGGCTCCACTTTCGCACCTGGCAGCTAGGTTTACATTATCTCCCATTATGGTATAGTTAAATCTTCGCTCTGAACCCATGTTTCCAGTAACCATCTCACCGGTATTCATGCCCATACGATGTTGCATGTTCCAAACAATATCAATCCAGTTATCTTTTTTCCACTTTTCTCTGAGCTCATTCAACCTTCTTTCCATAAGCTGAGAAGAGATACATGCTTTTAATGCGTGGTCGGGGATTTGTACAGGCGCTCCAAAGAAGGCCACGATGGCATCCCCAATAAATTTATCTAAGGTACCTCCCTGAGTGTTTATAATGTCGGTCATTGCTGTCAGGTATTCATTAATAAGAGATACTAACTGTTTCGGCTCCAGCTTTTCCGAGAATGTTGAGAAGGAAACAATATCACTAAAAAAGGCTGTGATATACGCTTCTTCCCCTCCCAATTTTGGCTCCTCACCTGAGTCGATCATTTGATCTACCAATTGGGGAGATACATAAGAAGAGAACATCCCTTTGATCCTTCGCTTTTCCTTTTGCTCATTAAAGTATTCATATCCTATGGTACCGCCCTGACCAATAAGCACGCTTAACCAAACTCCGGTTACACTTATCATCAAGCTGTATTGCAAAAACAGGAAAATGGAAGCTCCATAGATACCCCCAATTAAAAGTAGCATTAATCCTAAGGACCACCCCAGCCCTAAGCTCCGGTTGGCAAAAACAATCAAAAAAGAACACACCAGAATAATGAGAATTCTTGCTCCATTTTTTTGACGGCTTATGTAGGTACCATCAAGAATAGTTTGAATAGCATGTGCATGAATCTCGAAACCGGGTCTGGGTAGTTCAGCAGAAGCAAACGGAGTAGCATGAAAGTCCTGAAGTGTTGGCATGGTAGCGCCAACAATGACAATCTTATCTTTGAAGGTCCCTAACTGTAAATGACCATCTCCGAAATCAGGATTATCAAAAGAGTTGATATCTGGAATTTCTTGTTCCATTATTGTGGTGTACGAAGAATCGTCAATTACTTCTTCGTAGGAAACCGTCTGGAACATACCTTCAGAACCATAGAAATTCACAATAAAACTATTGAGGTTATCCCGTTGTATCTGGTATGGTCCGAGCTTAAAAAACTCATTCTTTGAATTCTGATCGAACTCATCTATTTCTTCATCCGGAATGTCATTGAAAAGCCGTAAGCCTTGTAAACCTAGCATCAAGTAATCAGTACCCTGGTACCGTCTACCAATGTTATATGTTCGTACATATCCATCCAGATAAGGAAAGGTACTTACAAAGCCCAGTTGATTTGGGTTGTCTTCTCTTAAAACAGGCAGGGGAAAAATGGATGAGGTAGGTCGATTTATTTCTATAATATCTTCTACGTCCCCTGCTAGAATTACATTACCATATTCAGCGATAGCTTCTGCAAACAAAGTATCATTTCGTGGATCGAATGAATCTTGCTGGGTAAACAGCACATCAAAAAGAATTGCCTTAGCGCCTGCCCGGTTTAAGTTATGAACTAACTTAGCATGAATACTTGTTGGCCAGGGCCATTTTTCAGGAATTTCAGAATCTGCGTTCTCACTAATGGCTACCATAACTATAGGCGAGTCCTCAACCGATAAGGGGCCACGAATTTCAAAAAGATAATCCCTGAGAGATAATTCGATTTTCTGAACTTGTTCAGTACTTGCTATCAATAACGACAAAAAGAATGCCGCTGAAGCAATGACGATGTAAAATGCTACTCCTTTTTTGCGTTTGGGAGAGGACTTCATGTATTAGAATCGATAGATGTAGCGAAGTTGTACAACACGATCGTTTATAGAACCTGCGCCGGATACGTTTGTGAAGTTTGAATCAAACAAAAAAGAATGGTTATTATCAAGGCGATATTCAGCACCAGCTATAAAAACATAGGTTCCAAAACGAGAAGACGTCCTGTCATCACTCAATACATAGTAATCGTTAAAAAAGTCGCTGTCATCAGAATTAGCCAGGCTAAGGAATCGTGTCTTGGACCTATTACTTGTAAATGCGAGCCTGCTGTTGAGTGTAAGCTTTCCTTCCAGCATGAAATAAGTCCCGCCAAAGTACATACCAAAGATATCGATATCTAACTGCCCATTGCCTGACTGTGTGTTGTTTATGGTTGTTCCAAACTGAGTACGCAAAGGTATGTCCTCAAATCTTGATCCAATATTTAACGAGAAAGCCGCATTTTGAGCATCTCCAAAAGCAAATACATCATCGCGGGTATTTAAGGATGAGAAGCTTACGGTTGCATCGTGCACCATATCCATAAACCTGAATTGTTGCGTAACAGACAAACTTAGATTGAATGTGTTGTTCTTTCTGGGCACTTCTGTTATTAACGTATCCCCATCAACAATACTTAAGTTTTGTACCGCGGCATTTTCGAGACCTAGAGGTACTTCCGGATTAAACCTGGTTACATCATTGTCTCTGGTTCTGTATCGAAAACCAACACTCACTTTAGGCAGCTTCTGATTTATGGGATACCAGCTCACATTAGTCCGGTAAGACTTCGTTTCTGTCGTCGCTCCTTTCGTATTAGAAACATTATCGTTTAAGGCTTCATAGCCAAGGGTTATATATAATTGATTTTGAAGCATCCTGAACCTATCAAGAATAGTAAACCCAGCTATATCCCTTCGAATGGTAGAGTTGGCCAAAGAAACAAAATCCGGCCCTACCCAACGATACTGAATACTTAATGTATTTTTTGGATATACAAAAGATAGTTCAGTATCCGAACCCAGAATAGATGTTGGAAAAAAAGTTTCTGCTTCGGTAGTATCAGTTCCAACTCCCCTAATACGTATAGGGATAACACTCATGTTTTCATTTATGATGATAAAACGGGCCAGGTCATTTAGAATATCAAGATCTGACTGGCTGATATCTTCAAACCCAATATCGGCTGCCCGAAGTGAATCTAAGGGCCCTCCATAAATATCATCATTTAAGGCACTGGCAACGGTTTCTGTTTCAAAACGAATGCGGTTTTTTGCCAGGGAAAACCTCATATCAGCTCCAGCTACAAAGTTGCCTTTTGGTCTTACACTTCCTCCCTCAATACTGAGTAGTTCCGGCTGCTCACCCAGCCTTACCTGGTCTTGTAATGAAAGCCCTGTGGATAATGTAGGTGATAAAAGAAGATCATTATAATCCACAATATTGAATATAGAAGAAGTATCATCTTCCACTTTCATGGCCTGTATCCCAAATTGAAATTTCCTGGGATTACCCAAACCTATCCTTCCCCCTATAATTTTTCGTGCAAAGGTTCCCCTTCCATTATCCTGATAGCTAAGTGTATACGTCGTATCCTGAGGAATACCTCCCGCAAACACTGTATCTACTTCTACAGTAGAATAGATATTAGTAACCTTCCTGCTTACTTCTCCATATAAAAATTGAACATTGACCGTATTCCAAAGAACATTCAACGAAGTATTAATCCCAAAAATCCTTCGCCCGGAAATAGTGAACTTGCTTAGCCTGGGATATACATGACCTGCCTCGAATTCCCACCACTTTCCAAAACTTAGATCAATTCCATACCTGTTTTGGGGCTGAAGTCGATCCGATTCTTGCGAAGTAAAAAACCCGTTTAGAGAATACTTGAAAAGACCATAAGAGCCATTTAGATATGACCTACCCGTATAGGCGTTATTTATATCTCCGGAAATAGTCTGGTTTCTAGCCGTTAGTTCTACCCGGCCTTGAGGAATTAAGCGGGGCTCAAAACCTTGATATGCAGCGCGGCGTGGATCAATAACTTTAAACTGGAATGAGACTACTTCCAGAGTTTCTTCATTAGTAACATAGTTAAGGTTCACTATATGATTTCCCTGTCCAAGGTTTTTTGGCAAATATGAAATGAAGTAATCAGAGGTATCGGCTAAACCAGTAACATCTTCCCCGTTTACGAGAAGCTGAAATTCTCCTTCCTCTATTTCAGCTTCATCGTAAAACAACGCAACTGCGATGTACAAGTCGTTTTTAGCAAGACCACTACCCGGTGCTGGTGATAATATGGAGTAGTCGATGCCTTCTGCTCTATTTAAGGCAGGAGTTCCCTGTCCATCCACAATCGGAACCTCAATGGCATTTTCAGCGGGCAGAGTTTCAGGAAAGAAAAAATCCTGTTCCTGGTTTCTTAATGTCAATTGAAAGTAATATTCAAGAGTACTTCCCCTAAGCTCCTGCGGTGTTAGCTGAACAGTAAAAGATCCGTTCTGAAAAAAAATTTCTTTTTGTGAAAACCCCAGCTCTCCCTCATTTTTGTAAAAGAGTTGAGCCTCTACCACATCATTTTCTGTTACCCCAGGTACAAAAAACTCCAGTCTGTTTGTTGTGGTTCGATCTAATACTGTAGGCTGTTGATGTTGTATTACAAACTGCGCATTACTGGCTCCAACACATACCAACACCCACAATACAGCGTAAACAACCCTTAATACCCCTTTTTTCATGCTTTGTTAGTGGTTGACACATAATAAACGGGATTAATATCCCAAAAATAAACCTAAATAGCGTGGTTTAATTTCCTTTTTCAAACATATTGATTGGGATTTCCCTGATCTGCCCGTTCGCATCTCTAAAGCGAAGAATGATTGTACGTTCGATTAAATCCTCATCCAGTTCATCATACCCTTCTTCCAAATCATCCAGTTCTTCGTCAGAAAGATTACCTGAATTGATATTATTCCCGGTATTGTCTACCTCAGCAAACATCTTTTCAAATAAGGATATGGTTTGCCCGGAATTGGTCGCTGTTACGTCAACCTGACCTTCTTCAACCCAAATATAGCCATATGATTTTGTCCCAAACTTGGTTCCTTTTACGGATGCGAGTGAACGAGAAGTAGCTACTTCAAATGTTCCTGAACCTAATGGTTCTACTTCCATAAATATCTCACCGTTTTCCAGGCTTATGCGGCGATTTGATAATTTTGAACTGGCCAAGCTTTCACCCTGAACAATTAACATGGACTCGGGCTTAACCTTGGCAATACTATTGTCCATAAAAATAACCAGTGCATATCCATCCTTATTTGTGGATAGCGTATCTCCATTAAACAACTGCTCGCCTATATTTTCTGTTAGATCAAGCACAAACCTCTTCTCAACTGAATTCAGCTGTACCTGAGGCTTGAATCGTCTAACAATAGCTAATGGGCGGTCTTGCTCAACCACTACCGGTTTATAGAGATCACTTCCGAGCATTGAAGCTAACACTACGGTTAGTACTAATGGTGTAACTGTTGAAAATAGTTTTTTCATTTTCATCCCTCCTTAATTCGAACCCAGAATTATATCACCGTCATCAATCTTCTGAATTATCTCAGCTAATAATTGTAAAGCTGTGGCTCCTGTTACTATCTGATCATTTATTTCAATCCCTTCGAATGAAAAGCCGCTTTCGGTTAAGCTGGCATATTCTTCCTCTCCAATGAGCGTAATCAGTGCATCAAAAGTATCCTGGTCGATCTGGACCAGAGTAACCTCTTCACCAGGAGCTATCAACCTAAACTGCCAAATCTCAGAATTTATGCTCTCACCTTCTCCACTGGCTCCTTGCACCTCTGTTAGTACTTGCCAATAATAAAGCTGCCCTGGTTCAAGCGGAAGTACTCCTGAAGATGGAAATTGAAGATTGTTTCCAAGAACAGTCAGGTCAAGGTTTTCAAATTCAAGTAACGAGCCTCTTTCAGCCGGAGCCAGTATTGAGCCACCTAAAGCTTCCGTAGGATTTGAACTTAATGCAGCCTGAATAAGAGTCTCCGGACTATCTAACCCATTCGCATTCACAACCACAACTCTGTAAGTATTCGCTGCATCTCCCTCCCAGCTAAATTGTGGAAAAGGATTGGAAATCGTCGCTTCAGAAGCAATTACATCTCCGGGAGTCTTAAGGAAAATAGATTGCTCATCTATAACCACTCCATCAGAGCTACCACCTACCTGCACCGTTTCGCTTACAAGAACTTCCTTACCTTCGGCGAGATTGAACTGAAAAATGGTCATTGTAACTGAATAAATATCTACTGGTAATTCAGTACCCTCTAGACTTTCTAAGAACTCTTCTCCCTCAACGGTAAGCCCTCCATCAAAACGCATTGTTTCTTCTACACCTGGTATATGCTCGTTTTGGATATCATTATTCGTTGCAAACACTACCTGACCAGGATCAAGGGTAAAAGGATACGCTGCCTGTTGAGTAACCTCAGCAAGTACTCCATTTTTCCCGGATACTATTGTGAATTCGAAAAATAAATTGGTAAGTGTTTCACTAGTATTATTTACCAATGAGCCTGAAATAAGAACCGGGCCTGCTCCCTTACTATCCACACCTAAACCTGCAAGGCTTAAGATTTGCGCATTCTCCAAAGCCGGGTTTAACGTGTAAGTTAGGGTGAGTTTATCGGTTTGCGAAAACGCGCTAGAGGCAGGAACAAAGTTTATAATTAAGACTATACATGAAAGAAAAATGGTCTTGGACCAAACTGATTTTTTCATACAAACCCCATTATTTGTTAATTCTTTACAATATGAGGCGATGTTTTATCACAAACAATTAGAATTGTACAAACAAAAAAAGCTTTCCCGGTTGGAAAAGCTTTTGTGGAGCTATGGGGATTCGAACCCCAGACCTTCGCGCTGCCAGCGCGACGCTCTAGCCAGCTGAGCTATAGCCCCGAAAAAGCAAAGATAAAAATTTGAAACTCCCAGCCCAAACATGTTCTCGTATTTTGCTTAAAGTTCATTATTTTATTCGCTAAAGATTTTTTTTAATTCAAGGGCAAACCGCTATTTTAGCCCCAATTAGTAAACTAACATTCAATACTAAAACACTAATGATGAAAAATTCCAAAATCTCCTTCTTTCTCCCGGGTATTCTCATGGTAGCATTGTTTATAAGCAATTGCTCGGGACCAGCGGAATTATTACCCCCTCCAGAAAGAACTCTAGAATATCTTCAATCGCTGGATGAGGAGACTCTCCGAACTCTCGATACCGATAGCGATGGAGTTAATGATTATGTAGAAATTTATGAAGCAGGAACAGATCCTCTTTCTCCTGATACTGATGGTGACGGACTTACTGATGGTGAAGAGTTAAATGAATATAACACTGACCCAACAAATGCAGATACTGATGGCGACGGCCTTTCTGATGGTGATGAAGTAAATTCTTACAACACCGATCCAAATAACACAGACTCTGATGGTGATGGCCTTTCTGACTATGATGAAGTAATCACTTACAAAACTGATCCAAATGACGCTAATGGTGATGCAGATGGTGACGGAGTTTCTGATGTTGATGAAATCGCAAACGGCACTGATCCTACTAACGCTGATAGTGATGGTGATGGATTTACTGATGGCCAGGAATTAGACATGGGAACTAACCCAAATGATAGCTCTGATCCTGTATATATAGATGATAATGCCTTTGGAACAGTTAATTTTGCCTTCGACCGTTCTAACCTTTCTGATGAAGCTGCCCAGCAGTTAGCTGACAATGTTGAGCTATTAAATAACGCTCCTGCTTTCAGGGTTCGTGTTGATGCTTACACTGATCATGTAGGTGGCGACCAGTACAACTTACGTTTGAGCTTAAGAAGAGCTGCTGCAGTTGTTGAGTTCTACACTAGCAATGGAATTTCTGAGGACAGAATTGAATCTCGAGGTCTAGGAAAAGCTCCAGTTGAGTGCTCTGTTTCTGAGAAAGAAGACAATGATGGATGTGAGAAAAACAGAAGAGCTGAATCTCACCCGATTAGTACATTAAAGTACAGCAAAGGCATGTAATCTAATTTACACCCTTATAGAAATTAAAAAGGCGAATCATCTCGATTCGCCTTTTTTGTTTAAAAAACTTTAGAGCCTATTCTTGTCGACTTATTAATCATCTAATCCTTTTATGCGCCACTCTTGTATATGTCCGGTAATTCAATGACAACGCCGAATACTGGGATTTCATGAATCTGTACAACATGTCCTATTTCAGGGTCATCCCGAACGTGTTTCGGGATCTTTGTGAGGATTGGAACTATAAAGTACCTCAAAAAATATAACAAGGAATATATCTCTGGTTAATCAACATTCTAAAAGCATAAGGCTCTATCTCTGAGCAATGAATTGATCAAGAGAATAGAAATAGAATGTATCGAAAAAGTATTCTTCTTGGTGTAAGGGGTAGCGATAAAAAGTAGATTTACAGCCATTCCATAAGATCCCGAAACAAGTTCGGGATGACCTCATTAAAAAGCGGTTAGAAATGAATCAGGACTCACTGAGTTTAACCAAAACGGTCATCGAATTACCTGTCCTCCGCAAGTATGCTACTGAAGGCGGGCCTGACTTCTACAGCAATGACAAAAGCAATATTCACCATCAGATATATGAAGCTGTCGGGGGAAGGCGGGCAACCTCGCTGAGATTGCTTCTCCTGGCATTGATTAAATAAATAAGAGAAAGGAGAAAGGTGAGGGCTCCCTCACTTATCACCTTTCTCCTATCAAAAAGCTACAAGGCACAGACGCTCAGGAAGCTCCACAAATGTCCGATTTGTTAGTGTTTTTGTCCGTTCCGTAGCAGCTTTTGTCCGGTTTGTTACTGCTGCTAACCCCAACTTATGGGTACTTAAATATTCTCGAGGAAAAGAATCATGAAAGAGACAGAGAACCGTCCATTAGTTGTTATTGAACCCCACCGAAAAGTACACTCCTTATATACATGGCTTTCAAAGGTAACCGGCCTGGAAGCATGCTGGATAGAAGGAGCAGACGACCAACACCGCCCGCTTTGGGGCTTCATCAAGCGAATCGCCACACATAAATTTGTAGTAGTTAGCCGAAGGCTAGCTCTTGCTTCGCTACTGCTCTCCCCGCTGCTAGTATCCTCTCAGGCTTCGGCGCAAACATCCGTAGATCTTTCTGATTTAGATGGAACTACCGGCACCACATTTAATGGGGTAGACTTTTACGATTATGCCGGTAGATCCATAGCAACCGGTGATATCAACGGAGATGGAATATCCGATCTTATTATCTGCGCAGCCTTTGCGGATCCGAATGACTACAGCAATGCAGGAGAAACTTATGTGGTCTTTGGTCAAACTTCCGCCTTTACTTCTTTGGTAGGGCTAAGCTCCTTAGATGGTAGTAATGGCTTTACCCTGAATGGCATTGATGCAAACGATCAAAGCGGTAAAGCGGTAGCTTCGGGTGATATCAACGGAGATGGCATTGACGACGTGATTATCGCCGCACCCTATGCGGATCCGAATGGTAACAGTTCCGGGGAAACTTATGTGGTATTTGGACAGAGTAGCTTTAGCGGATCTTCGTTGATCGAGCTAAGCACCTTAGATGGCAGTAATGGCTTTACCCTGAATGGGATAGATGAAGGCGATGAAAGCGGTAAAGCGGTAGCTATCGGCGATATCAATGGAGATGGCATTAAAGATATGATTATCGGCGCACACCAGGCAGACCCACCAAATGGGACTAGTTCCGGGGAAACCTACGTGGTCTTCGGGCAAACCTCCTTTGATTCTTCCATCGATTTATCCTCCCTGGATGGCAGTAATGGTTTTACCCTGAATGGGATAGATGCAGGCGATGACGCAGGTATTGGCGTTGCTTCCGCTGATATTAATGGCGATGGCATTGGCGATGTGATTATCGGCGCAGTCTTTGCGGATCCGAATGGTAACAGCAGGGCAGGGGAAACCTACGTAGTATTTGGCCAGTCCACGACCTTTAGCTCTTCTTTCGAACTAAGCTCCTTAGATGGCAGTACTGGCTTTACCCTGAATGGCATTGATGCAAACGATCAAAGCGGTAAAGCGGTAGCTTCGGGTGATATCAACGGAGATGGCATTGACGACGTGATTATTGGCGTAGATAGAGCAGACCCTAACGGGACTAGTTCCGGGGAAACCTATGTGGTCTTCGGGCAAACCTCCTTTGATGCCTCCATCGACTTATCCTCTCTGGATGGCAGTAACGGATTTACCCTGAATGGGGTAGGCGCAGGCGATCAAAGTGGGTTCGCTGTGGCCTCCGGTGATGTGAACGGAGATAGGATTAATGATGTAATTATTGGCGCACCAATTGCAAATAACACTGCCGGAGTTAATCTTTCAGGGATGACTTACGTGGTATTTGGGGACACGACTACCTTTGATGCCTCCATCGACTTATCCTCCTTAGATGGAGACACTGGCTTTGCCTTAGATGGAACATATACTTCCGGTTACGGCAGCCTTGCCGGGTACTCTCTAACTTCCGGAGATATCAATGGAGATGGCGTTGACGATATGATTATCGGAGCGACCGGTTTTGCTAATTATTCAAGTTACGGTAAGACCCATGTATTTTTCAATAGCATTTCCGAGGCCGTCACCGGGGACGAGGGCTTCCGGACCCTGGCCGCGCCTAGCAATGGCACCGTGTTTGATGAACTCCTGGGAGGCTTCTGGACCCAGGGCTTTACCGGCTCTGATGGCCCCTCAGGCGATGATAATGTATGGGTCTGGGACGAAAGCGCCCAGGACTGGACGGGCTTGAGCGACCAAACAACAGATAGTCTATCCGCGGGCAATGGGTTCCTGCTCTACCTGTTTAGTGACGATGATTTTGATGGCTCTGCGGAAGGTTTCCCGAAATACATTGCCGCCAATCAGTATGGCGGGGACGGGAGCGTCAACTCCGGCAGTGTGACCCCGGTTAGCGATCTCGCGGACTCCGACTTCTTTTTTGCGGGGAACCCTTACTTTTATCCCATTGACTGGGACCTGCTTACCAAGAGCGGGCTCTCCGAAACCGTGTATATCTACGATGATGCCAACTCCACCTGGCAGACCTGGAACGGCTCAACAGGAAATATTACCGATGGGGAAATAGGTGCCTTCCAGGGCTTCTTTATCCAGGGCTCCGGGGGCAGTGGCTCGCTGACCATCGAGGAAGCAGATACTGTGCTTACCACGGTGAGTGTACTGAAGAGCGTGGACACCGAGCCTAAGGCCTTAAAAATCCACGCGGAAGCAGGTAGCTTTTCTGCCGACGCCTGGCTTTCCTTCCAGGAAGGAGGGGAAGTAACCCGGGATGCCTTCGACGGGCTTGCCCTCACACCACTGGCTTCCAGTTATCTAAAATTGGCTACACTCTCCAGTAATAATGAGGAGCTGCAGATCAACGCCCTGCCGATAGACTATCAGCAAGAACTTCGTATACCGCTGGATTTGTCCGGGGTAGGTACTACTTCTTCAGCCGAAGTCACCTTCGAAGGACTCGAACTGTTCGAAGACTGGACGATCACCCTCGTAGACCTGGAGACAGAAGATGTCGTTGAGGTACCCCACGAGGAACCCCTCACCCTTGAAATCCGAAGCATTCAAGCGAAAGAAACAGGCACCATGCCTGCTACCCTGGCTGCCCCTAAAGCAAAGGCTGACGGGCACCGCTTTGAACTTGTCCTTACTCCGGTAGTTGGAGTAAACACACAACCCGACCCAAGCCTGCCGGAGCAAATTACCCTTGCGCAGAACTATCCGAACCCCTTCAACCCTGGTACGAGGATTCTGTTTGAGGTGCCCCGTGCAGGCCGGGTTTCCCTGGAGGTCTTTAACCTGGTGGGGCAAAAGGTAGCCGAACTGGTGAATGAACAAAAGCCCGCAGGGCGCTATGAAGTGAACTTCGATGCATCCTCACTTTCCAGCGGGATATATGTATACCGGCTAACTACCGGAGGACAACAATTAACCCGAAAGATGACGCTTATTAAATAATAAGGATAAGTGACAGGTGATAAGTGAGGCGCATCCCTCACCTCTCACCTGTCTCCTATCAAAAAAACATAGACATGAACTTCCGAGCAGTATTCACCCTTTTCGCAATCGCAGTATTCATCACCGAGCTGGCTACGGCCCAGCCAGGACTACCCGGGGCCCCTGACCAGGCGCCTATCGACGGCGGGCTTGGGCTGCTTGCAGCAGCAGGCGGAGTGTATGCGTGGAGAAGGCTTCGCAAAAAAGCTATCAATGAATAGCCCCTTCCTGCCCACCCTCGCTGAGATTGCTTCTCCTGGCTTTCGCCAGGATCGAAATTGTATATGTTAGATAATTCAATGACAACGCTGAATACTGGGATTTCATGAATCTATACAAAATGTTCTATTTCAGGGTCTTAAGAAATGGCTAATATTTATTTCCATCGAGCTAGTTAAAGATCCTGAAACAACTCCGCCTTCCAAAGTAATATTCGGCGGAAGGGCTCAGGATAACTTTTTAAATGGGAATTGTTTAAAACAATCGGGCAAAGGAAATACCAGGATATAATCCCGGCTTATCCACCCGGTACGCTAAATCTACCCTGAATAAGCTAAAGATATTACTTATAGAAAAACCTACCTCACCATGCCATTCATTAGTTGAAGTCGGTAAATAGCCCAGGTTTGCATTAAAGAATTGCTCCTGCTCATTTGGGATCCATGTTCTACCTATCCCTCCAAAAGCAATTAGGCTTATCCCTGATTTAGCTGACTTTCTCCATCCCAAAGCTTCAAAAGGAATGGATCTAAAGTTATGCTCTGCGTGAAGAGTTGCATAGCTAGCTCCTTCAAATGGGATATATCTTTTAGATTTAAATGCGCCAAATGGGGTAAAATAACCTAACGCAGCATCGACAGCTCCATTTCTTTGTACCGGTAAATCTCCTAGATAGGTTCCGGCATTAAGTCTTAGATCAAGTGAATTCGGTATGAACCTTCTTTTATAAAATGTGCTATATCTGCGATACACATCGATCTTAAAACGGGTAAAATCCCAGTCACTTCCCATCGCTTTTAGAGATTGCTCTACACTCAACATTACGTTGTCAGCACCAATTACCCCCAGAGCTTCTTTGCCTTCCCCTCTTTCCATTCTTAGTTCAATAGAACTTAAAGTTCCTTCATTAATCGGTGGGTTTAGTCGCTGAATCGTTGAACTACCAATGATGTCATAACTGGTTTTGAAATCAATCGATTGATGATCCTCAAGTCTATATTTGAAAAAATAGCGGGTTCCAAATGATCTCCTTGGTCTAAACCTGGCTCCTACATAAATCCCTTCTCTTCGGTAATAATCAAAGTAATCTTCATACCCAAATAACGACATCCCACTAGTGAAAACCATTCCATACAAATCTGATTGATACCTGGTGTCAGTAGTAAATTCATATCCAGCTTCAACCGCAAATCGCCTTGTTTTTTTAAGTGGCCACCAGGAGACATCTATTCCATGGTTAAGTTCCTCGTATCCAGTACTAAAGCCCAATTTGGTTGTGGTCTCTATTCTCCGATTTGCGAAGCGTTTCTCATGTTTAAGCCCCGCGTATACCGCATCTACCCGATTGAATCGGGCATCTACTGCAAGATCATTCATAAATTTTTTAACCGGACCGGGTTCTTTTCGAACACGCCTTGTTCTTGTTGACGAACTTGTTGCCAGTGTTGAATCAGCCGCGATCTCAGCTTCTGTACAATTTCCTCTCTGCCCTTCATCGTCCCCATCATCAAGATCCATGAACCTAACCAAAAAGCCTTTGGGACGAAATTCTTCTTCTAAGCTGGTATTACATTTAACTGTGGCATAAGCGTATTCTTCTTTTGCAGATAAAGGAACCACATCTACGGTATTCACGAATAAAGAATCGGATTTACCAATCGTAGAAGAATCTACTCTCATAAAATTGAACTGCTCAAAAATGGAATCCGGAAGTGCGCTATTTACTTTATAGTCGTTTAATTTTGAAATCTGCTTGAAGCCAATTGGGGGAAATTGAAGTCCTGGCACTCCGATTTTTATGGAGCCTTCCATTCTGAAATCTACCGGGAGCCAAAAATCTCCTCCAAAATCACTGAATTGTTGCTCATAATAGAGATCAAAGTTCCTGATGGGAGGAGGAAATACAATGACCGAGTTTGGTTTTAAGCGAACAGCTATAAGTGCATACTCGTGATCTAATACAAAGATGGTTCCTTCAAAAAGGGGTTGGAGTTTTCTTTTTGAAGTCACGTTGATTTCAAAAACTATATCATCATCTATTTTAGTGAAATCTACCAACTCAAAGTCATAGAACTTTAGGGCATCAGGATGAGTCACCCCTACTACATCGAATTCAACGATCTCTAGGTTATCGTCATAAAAATTGGGTAAATAACTTACCCCGGCAAAATTATCAGCACCTTCAATATTTGCAGTCTGCCGTTTTGATTTAAGAATTTCCCGGGTTCCTCTCTCTTTATCCCAAAATGCTTCGGAAATACTTTCTGTAATAGAAACGATGCTCGTGTCCTTCAAAATCTGTTGTCGGGTATAGGCATCTACCTGATAAGTGCTAAGATTGGCTCGCCAGATTTGTTTCCTTCGAATCACCTCTTTCATGATAGAAATTGCCGGATCTTCACCCGTTACTGTTATTTCATCAAGTTCCAGGAAGGCCTCTTTCATATAAAAATCGAGTGGGCTTTCATCGGCTGATGATATAATCTGCTCCTGGCTTTCATATCCTAAAAAACGTACCACAATAGTTGCAGGAAAGGTGTCTATTCTTAAACTGTACTCACCATCAGCATTGGCAATGGTTCCTTGATAGGTTCCTTTAATAATGACATGAGCCGCAGGGAGGGGCTCGTTAGTTTCGGCATCAACAACCTTCCCCGAGATCAGTTGTTGAGCATATAGTGATGTACCCTGCGTAACAAGGAGAATAACCCAAAGAAATTTTTTCATATTCCTTTTAAAACTATGAATTTAAAAACGATCGGTTTACTGAATAAATGAAGTATTGTTTCGGCTATATATGGGTACTAACCCAAAACTGAAAGTGTTTTCTCAATTAAGGAGATTTGGTAAAAATAAACTCAGTTGTGGAACAAATGTTATAATCAAAAGCACAACCAATAATACAATAAACAGCGGTACTAACGGCTTGATCACTTCTTCTATTTTAACTTTTGCTACTGAAATACCTACAAAAAGAATGGAGCCAACCGGGGGGGTACATAAACCGATACATAAGTTCATAACCATTATGATCCCAAAATGAATTGGGTCAACACCAAGGTCAGTCACTACAGGAAGAAATATTGGGGTGAAGATCAGTACAGCAGGAGTGATATCCATAAACACTCCAACAAAGAGTAGCATCAAATTGATGATGAGCAGGATGAGAATTTTGTTCTCACTGATTGTGAGTAGAAATGAACTCAAATCCTGAGGAATGTTCTCGAACGAGAGTACCCAGCTCATGGCAATAGATGTACTTACTAGAATCAGGACAATAGATGATATTCTAACCGTTTCAAGAATCACATTATGGAGATCGGCTATCTTAAGCTCTTTATAAAAAACCATCGACAACAACAGGGCATATACAACTGCAATAGCAGAAGCTTCAGTTGCTGTAAAAATCCCGCCAATAATTCCTCCCATCACCAACACTAATAAGAATAAACTCGGAATAGCATTAGTAAAGCTCTTTACGATGTCTATCAAAGAAGAAGTTTTTTCTCTAGGTAATCCTTTTTTTAATGCATACACATATCCGACACCGACCAAAGCTAATCCCATCAGTAAGCCTGGTATATATCCTGCCACAAAAAGGGCGGTTATGGAAACTCCTCCACTTGCCAGACTATAAATGATTAACACATTACTTGGAGGTATTACTAACCCGGTAGTACTGGAAGCAATATTTACCGCAGCACTAAAGGGTTTAGGATAACCTTCATTTTCCATTTTAGGAATCATAAAACTACCAATGGCGGAAGCAGCAGCAGCAGCACTTCCCGAAATTGCTCCAAACAACATGCAGGCCACTATGTTCACATAGATCAATCCTCCGGGAAGTACTCCAACAAGAGATCGTGCAAAATCAATGAGCCTCGTAGCTATACCTCCCCTATTCATCAATTGACCTGCCAGGATAAAAAATGGAATAGCCAATAATGAAAAACTATCTAAGCCCGTAGCCATTCGTTGTGCGATTGTAGCAAATGCTATCATAGGCTCCATACTCAGGAGCAACGTGAATATGCTGGCTAAACCGATGCTATAAGCGATGGGAATTCCAAGTGCCAGCAGGATTAAAAAGCTAAGAACGAGTATAAGCACCTCCATCAATCTCTCCCTTCTTTAAAGAATGAGATTAAATTCGCCACCGAATAGTAGCACATAATAAAACCGCTGAGAGGAATTACAAGGTATATATACCCCATTGGAATTTGTAAGGTAGCGGAGAGCTGCTCTAGCGCCAGCATTGTAGTAACCAGGTAAATCCCGCCAAATACCAACACACTAAGAGAAAAAAATAAAACCAGGCTATTTTTTAGAACAACATTAGCTGTAGCATTCATCTTCTTTGAAAGCAGGTCAATGGCTATGTGCTCATCCTTACCGGTTACATAGGCCGCCCCCAACAAGGACAACCAAATAAGTAAATATCTTGCCAATTCATCGGTGAATGAACTGGGATCCTGAAGTACATATCTTGAAAATACCTGCCAACAAACATCTATGACCAATACAGACATAAGCAGTACTAATACATGCTTAAGGCTTACGGTGATATAGTGTGTTAGCTTATTCAAGATCCTGGATTTGAAGGTATAATTCTCTTACTAATGGGTCTTCTGTTAGGCGTTCAATGAGTTCCTTACTCGCTTCTTTAAATGGTTCTTTGTCAGGATAAATTACTTCCACACCAGCTGCTTTTACAGCATCCAAAGATTCCTGTTCTGAAATCTCCCAAAGCTCGAACTGTAATTTTCTGGAAACATCAGCTGCTTCTTTCACCCAGGCTCTTTCCTGTTCATTAAGTTCTTTCCACGTTATCTCGCTAATTACAAGTATGTCGGGAATGGCGGTGTGTTCATTTAATATGTAATACCTGCACACCTCATAATGTCGGGTCAGATAAAAGCTTGGGGGATTGTTTTCGGCACCATCTACTACTCCTTGTTGTAAAGCACTATAAAGCTCCCCAAATGCTATTGGTGTGGCTGAAGCTTCGTAACTGTTAACCATCTGAATTGCTGTGTTGCTCTGCTGAACACGGATTTTTAATCCTTTTAGGTCCGATGGTTTTTCCACTAACCGATCTTTAGTGTAAAAGCTTCTTTTACCCGAGTCATAATAGCTCAGCCCCCTGAGATTATAATCTGTACTACTGTTCAGAATACGCTGTCCAATTTCTCCATTTAACACTTTTAGACGATGTTCATCGGTAGTAAACAGATAAGGAATGCCAAATACCTTGTATTCAGGTGAAAAACTCTCTACTACAGCGGCCGAGGATTTCGTCATATCGATTGAGCCAAGCTGCACTAACTCCAATAGCTCTCTTTCTGAGCCTAATTGCTGATTTGGATAAATTTGAATAGTGAGTTTTCCCTTGGAAAGCCTGTCCAGTTCTTCACCCATTTTAACCATAGCAATATGCACAGAGTGATTAACATCAAGACCATGTGCAAGGCGCAGCGTTTTAGATTGCTCCTTCTCTGAACAAGAACTGTTCAAAAATGCCAACAACAGCATGGCTAAAAAACATTTATTGATGATGATATGAGCTTTACTGCTGATCAATTGGAAAAGGAGTTAACCATCGTTTTAACTTGTGAAATCTTATCTACCAGTTTCTGAAAGTTCTCTGGTTTTATACTCTCACTATCAAACAAGCTTGAACCTATTCCCACAGAGAATACTCCTGCATTAAACCATCCACTTAGATTTTCTTGAGTTGGCTTAACCCCACCAGTTGGCATTAATTTTAAATGAGGACAAGGCCCTAAACAAGATTTAATGAACTGAGGACCTAGCACATTTCCGGGAAATACCTTTACTAATTCTGCTCCCAAACGTGTCGCGCTTATAACTTCCGTGAGTGTCCCACAACCTGGAACCCAGGGTTTGTTTTCAGTACCGCATAGCGACGCAACTTCAGGATCCATAATGGGCGAAACGATGAATTCAGCTCCTAATCCTAAAAAGACTTCAGCCTGATCTCTATTCATTATTGTCCCAGTGCCAAAAACCATCCCTGGAAATTTTTCCGACTCTTGAATGAGTTCTTTAAAGATAGCCTCGCTGTTTTCTCCCCGGTTTGTGAATTCGAAGACCCTCATTCCTCCTGTATAACATGCATTCACAACATTTACAGTTGTTTCTACATCATCATGATAAAACACAGGAATGACTGGAAATTCGGCAATCTTGGATAGCAGCTCTTCGCTCATCGGCTTACTCTCCCTGAACCATCGCCGTCCATCAATTTTTCTACTTCTTCTACGGTAACCAAATTTGCATCACCAACAATGGTATGTTTTAGACAGGATGCAGCTACAGCAAAATCCAGAGCTTTTTGATCATTCCCTTCAAATTGAAGAAGTCCATAGATCAATCCGGCCATGAAACTATCTCCTCCACCAACTCGATCTACAATATGGGTGATTTCATAGCTTTTGGAAGTATATACCTGTTCCCCATCATAAAGTATTCCCGCCCATGAATTATGTGATGCACTTTTTGAACCTCGTAAGGTTGTAATCACTTTTTTGGCTTTTGGAAATTTCTCCATCATTTGGATACAAACAGACTCAAAGGCTTTTGCAGTAACTGATGCTCCTTCGGTCACATCAACAGAAGTTGGGTGAATACCAAAGTGCTTTTCAGCATCCTCTTCATTTCCGAGAATGATATCGCAGTATTCTACAAGTGGAGTCATAATGGATGCTGGATCAACTCCATATTTCCAAAGCTTCTTTCGGTAGTTAAGATCGGTTGAAATAGTAACCCCCATACTATCGGCTACCTTTACTGCTTCCAGGCAAACATCAGCAGCGCTTTGGGAAATTGCAGGGGTAATACCCGTCCAATGAAACCAATTAGCCTCTTTGAAAACAGACTCCCAATCAATCATACCTGGTTTTATCATTGACATGGCAGAATTTGCCCGATCATAAATCACCTTACTCGCCCGGGCCACTGCTCCCGTTTCCAGGAAATATATCCCCAGTCTGTCTCCTCCCCTGATAATTTGATCTGTACCTACTCCGCGACTTCTAAGTACATTAATTGCTGAATCTCCTATCTCGTTTTTGGGAATCCTGGAAACGAAATCAACGGGTAACCCAAAATTTGAAAGTGATACTGCTACGTTAGATTCACCTCCTCCATATACAGCGTCAAAGGAGGTTGCCTGGGTAAATCTCTGGAATCCCGGAGGGGATAGCCTCAACATGATTTCTCCGAAAGTGATCACTTTTTTCATAGTTAAAACCCGAAATATTTTTTCGCATTGAAATAACAAACATTCCCGACTAATTCCGAAAGTAAGGACTCATCATTTGGTAAAAGCCCCTTCTCCACATCGTGTCCTATCAAACTGCATAATAAACGGCGGAAATATTCATGGCGAGGAAACGATAAAAAGCTTCTTGAATCGGTAAGCATCCCTATAAATGTACTCAACAAGCCTATATTGGATAAGGTATTAATCTGATTGGTCATCCCATCAAGTTGATCCAAAAACCACCATGCTGAACCCCACTGTATTTTCCCAGGAACACTCCCATCATTAAAATTACCCGCCATGGTAGCAAATACTTCATTATCAGCGGGATTAACATTATACAAAATGGACTTCGGTAAACTGTTGCTGCTATCCAGGAGATCCAGGAAGAATTGTAATGACTCGGCATGCTGAAAATCTCCAATTGAGTCTGTCCCAGCATCCCTTCCAATTTGGCTTAGCAACCTCGAATTCGTATTTCTTATTGGGCCTATATGAAGCTGCATTACCCAATTCTTATCATAATCCAGCATTGCAAATTGTTGAAGGAGAAAACCTTTAAACTGCTCTTTTTCTTGCTGGGAGCATTCCTTTCCTGCTAGCAGATCTTGAAAAATTGACTCGACCTTATTCTTAGTAAATGGCACAGCTGGGACTTTTGATAGCCCATGATCAGAAAGCATACAACCCACAGATTCGAAATAGTTATATCTTTGTTTAATAGCAGTTAAAAGATCATCCAGATTTGTAATCTCAATATTCGACTGTTCTTCAATCTCTTTTAAGTAGGCTAGAAAAAACGTCGAATCCTCTACTTCCATGAATTTGTCCGGTCGAAAAGTGGGTAGGAGCTTTAGTGATTGATTTCCTTCCTTGAATGCCCGATGCGATTCAAGACTGTCAACGGGATCATCAGTCGTACAAATCACCTCGACGTTCATTTTGTCTAAAAGTCCCTGAACGGCAAATTCTTCTGATTGCAGCTGATCCTTCGTCGAATCAAAAATGGATGCTGCGTTTTCAGGGGTCAGTAACTCATCAATTCCGAAGTATCTTTTCAATTCAAGATGTGTCCAATGGAAGAGAGGGTTTCTAAGCGTCTTGGGGACCGTTTCGGCCCATTTTAAAAATTTCTCTTTATCGGATGCCTCACCAGTGATGAAATGTTCATCTATACCAGCAGCCCTCATGGCTCTCCATTTGTAGTGGTCACCCTCTAGCCAAATCTGAGTCAGATTTTCGAATGCTCGGTTACTGGCAATATCCTTTGGAGAGAGATGATTGTGATAATCGATGATCGGCAGTGGTTTTGCTACTTCATGATATAACCTCCGCGCAACTTCTGTTTCGAGCAGAAAATCATCATGGATAAATGATTGCTTCATGATGCCGACCTCTCTATCCCTAATTCCAGGCCTCTCAATTCCGACAAACCCCGTAGTCTCCCAATGGCAGAGTATCCGTGAAAGGGTATTTCCTTGTTCAAATCGTCCAGCATTTGATGTCCATGATCCGGGCGATAAGGTATGGAAACATCCTTTCTGCCAACCGATTCTCTTCTTTTTGATTCTTCCACCAAAGCTTGCATAACCGCAAACATATCAACGCTTCCTTCAAGATGATTGGCTTCGAAGAATGTTTTTCCTTCTTCTCGTTGCACATTTCTTAAGTGAATAAAATGAATATGATCCCTAAGATTCCTGATGATTTGGGGTAAATCATTAGCTTCATTTGGGCCTAAAGAACCAGAACAGAATGTTATACCATTGCTGGGACTTGGAACTGATTCAACTAACCACTTTAAATCCTTTTCAGTAGATACAATCCTGGGAATCCCAAAAAGATTAAACGGAGGGTCGTCCGGATGACAACACATCTTAATCCCTAGTTTTTCGGCTTCGGGAATTACTCGCTCTAGAAAATAGACGAAGTTTTGCCTGAATTTTTCTTCATCAATCGCTGAATAGCTTTCGAGCAAATCTTTGAACTCTGCTAGTGAAAGAACAGTAGAAGTTCCGGGCACTCCTTGTAAAATAGTATCCGTCAGCTCTTCAATCTGGGCTGCATTGAGTTCTGAAAAATAGATTTCCGCCTGCTTTCTTTCTGATTCAGAATAGTCGTTCTCTGCTCCCGATCGTTGCAGGATAAATAAATCAAAGGCAACATAAGCTGTCCAATCGAAGCGAAGGGCTAGGGATTGATCTTCCATTTTAAATTTAAGGTCAGTACGGGTCCAGTCCAGCAATGGCATGAAGTTATAACACACGATAGTTATACCCGCACTACTCAGATTTTTTAAGGACCGAATGTACTTTTCTATATACTCGTCTCGATCATCTAAACCCTGCCGGATACTTTCATGAACATTCAGGCTTTCAACCACTCCCCACGCCAATTTCCGTTTCCTTCCTGTTTCTTGGTCTACTTCGATCAGCTCTTTTCTTCTTTGGATGTCTTCGATTTCCCAAAGCTCACCTACCGGAACTGAGTGTAGGGCATGTACCACACACGTTGCACCAGACTGTTCGATATCAGATAAGGATACCATATCGTTTGGACCATACCAACGCCACGCCTGGGTTAAACTCATCGTTTATACTCCACTGAATGCACTAAAGCCTCCATCTATGGCAAGTACTGTTCCTGTGATGAATCTCGCCGCCTCACTACACAGAAATAGAGATGCCCCCACTACTTCTTCCTTTTCTCCAAATCTTCCCATTGGAGTATTTTGAATGATCGTTTTTCCTCTATCCGTAAAACTTCCATCCCGGTTTGTAAGAAGCTCACGGTTTTGATCCGCAATAAAAAACCCTGGAGCGATAGCATTTACCCTGATTCCTTCTCCAAACTTATGAGCCATTTCAACAGCTAAGGTCTTTGTGAAATTTTCGACCGCTGCCTTTGAAGCTGAATAACCCATCACACGAGTTATTACTCTATCCGCAGCCATTGAAGAAACATTAAGAATTACCCCTTTTTTATTCTTTGCCATAACCTCTCCAAAAACCTGGCAGGGTAATACGGTCCCCATTAGGTTAAGGTCTGCGACTTTTTCAAAATCGTCTGTATCCAAATCAAAGAAGGTTTGATCTGGAGCGATGGTCGCTCCTTTTCGATTTCCTCCAGCTGCATTGACCAGAATATCAATGGAACCAAACCGGGAGATAATATCTTTTTTTACCTGTTCTAATTGCTCACGATCAAGCACATCGCAAGGCAAACAGTGTACTACTTTACTTTTCTGATCGTGAATTTCTCTTGCTTTGTCGCTAAGGGTATCAAGGTTACGACCTAAAATGACCACCTCTCCTTCCATCTCAGCGAACCCAGATGCGATTGCACCTCCAAGTACACCGCCTCCACCAGTAACAATTATAACCTTTTCTTTGAATGAAGAAGTCATCTAATAAAATGTTATCAAGTTAGTTTTTCCAAGATTTGAACCACCGCTGAGTCTACCATTTTTTTCGCTAAAACTCTTTTAAATACAAAGGCCTTATATTCTGTGCTATCTAATCAGACCCTGTAGTTCAACTGGATAGAATAGGAGCCTCCTAAGCTCTAGATCTGGGTTCGAGTCCCGGCGGGGTCACTTTTAGATTAGTATAAATAATAGAATATATTTCTTATATATGAATTAGTTATCACAAGGTTAAAGGTATAGCTGAAGATTTCCCTGACCTATCACATATATAAAGTATTCAGAACCTATATTTGTCTTTCTTAGTTCTGTAAGTATCTCATTTTCCTATGATTAAGTATAATAATAATGAAAAAGCCAACCCTTTTAATTATTATCTGCTCGAATATGAATAAGGTTGTTTGAATGCCACTACCACCAGAACAGATTGCTCGGAGAGATATAGATTTAGCTTTGCAGAAATCAGGATGGGTTGTTCAAAATTATAAAGCCATTGATTTTACTCTGGGTAAAGGTATAGCAATATGTGAATATCCCACTGATTCTGGGCCTGCTGATTACATACTTTTCGTTGACAAAATACCCATTGGTATCATTGAGACTAATGGTGGAATTGGAAAAATTTACCAACTATTTGGAAAGGAGATAGAACTGACTATCGAAGAGTTAAATAAGGAATTAGTAGCTTAATTAATTGTGAATCAATCGTAGGAAATAAATGACTAAGAGTAGGTCAAATCTAAGCTCACTTTCGAGTGAACTAATTTTTTTGAAAAAGAAATTAGATGAGCAAGTAGAGTCTTTTAAAATTGATAAATACCAAAAACCTTTAGATAGATTAAATGAGAGTTCTAATTTAGTTAGTAAGTCATGGTCTGGCTCTTGGATGGGCTATCATTCTCGTGTTTACTATAAAGAATTTCAACCACCACCCTCCGGAGCTCATTTTAGTAGTGAATGGGGACTATATGATAATATGGGTTACGGAACTCGAGGATATTGGAAGGAATACGATTTTGATGACGTACAGGAAGTAATTAAAAGAAATGCAAATTTCTCTGATTTCAAAGAGTACAAAGAAATATCAAAGTCTATAAAAAAAACTTTTGAAAATATCCAACCATAGGTAATTTCGATATTACAAACTGTACTTGAAGAAAAAGAAGATAGTTTTTTAAGTAAAATATTAGACAATGCTGAGCAAATAGAAATAGCCTCAACAAGTGATTTTATTCAGGCTATTAAACCTGCCGGAAAATTCTTTTCCAGAGACACTCTTGCTCTTTCTCAAGGTTTTAATGCACCACCCCATTTAGCAATCATTGCCGAAATCCTTGAAATTCAGCATCCAGCAGAGTGTAGTGAGAAACTAAGTAACCTTCTTCATCAAGCAGCTTCTCATATAGAGAGGTTGTCTACGAAGGGTAAAAAAGAAGAATTTATTGGTACAAATATTTTTATTGGTCACGGAGGTTCAAAAGAGTGGAAGAATCTCAAAGATTTTATTCAAGGCCGTTTGAATTTACCTTGGGATGAATTTAACAGGGTTCCAATTGCTGGAATTACAAATATTGCTCGATTATCAGAAATGCTAGATGCCGCCGCTTTCGCCTTTTTGGTAATGACCGCCGAAGATGAGCAAGCTGATGGAAGTTTACAAGCCAGAATGAACGTTATACATGAGGCAGGGCTATTTCAAGGAAAACTTGGCTTCAATCGTGCAATTGTTCTTTTAGAGGATGGGTGTAAAGAATTCACAAATATCCAAGGATTGGGACAGATTAGATTTCCAAAAGGGAATATTAAAGCTGTGTTTGAAGATGTAAGAGAAGTTTTAGAAAGGGAAGGAATAATAAGTGAATGAGACAAATTTTTAATTGGTTGTTCGAACTATACTTACACTAATGATAACAGACTATTAAGCACTATGACACTTAAAAAAAATAGTCCCGGCGGGGTCACTTCCTACCAGAACACTGCATATAAGAAGGCGGTGATTATTAATACCGCATAGGCTCCAATATTAAAGGTACTGCTAGTCTTAAAGGTCTCAGAAGTAGTAATGATGGCTTTAGGATCGTCATCATGAGGATTAGTAGTCAGGCTCACTCCCGCAATAATCACTATAGTTATGATCAGGGTGTAGAACATTTGATCCAGAAAGGGTAGTCCAACCTCTGGAATCTTAAGCAACAGAGCTACTACAATCGAGGAAAGCACCCCAACAATAGCCCCTTTGGTTGTGGTCTTCTTCCAGAATAACCCCATCATAAATACTGCTAAGATTCCGGGACTTACCAGGCCAGTGTATTCCTGGATGTACTGGAATACCTGTGGAACACTATTTAATTGTGGGGCAAGAAATACGGAAATAACAAGTGCTACCGCAGCTGTAATTCTACCCACATTTACGGTTTGCCTATCCGTAGCTTCTTTGTTGATATAGGGCTTATAAATATCCATGGTGAAGATGGTGGCAATGGAATTCAGCATAGAGGCTAATGAAGAAACAATAGCTGCTGCTAATGCTGCCACTACTAATCCTTTAAAGCCGGGGGTTACAAATACGCTAATTAACCATGGATAGGCTTTATCATTATCAATGCCGCCATCGGGTTTTGTAAATGCTTCTAGCACACCAGGAATGTTGGAAGTACCTTCAGGCTGGAAGTACAATACATAGGCTATGATTCCCGGAATCACAACAATCAAAGGAATGATCAGTTTTAGAATGGCTGCGAAAACAATCCCTTTTTGTGATTCTTCTAATGACTTAGCTGCCAATGTCCGCTGGATGATGTACTGGTTGAATCCCCAATAGTAAAGGTTGGCTACCCACATACCTCCCACTAGCACCGCTATGCCTGGAAGATTCTGGAATTCCGGATTCGAGCGATCCAGGATCATATGGAATTTGTCATCGGCTACATCATAAATATGAACCAGGCCATTTAAAATTCCTCCTTCCGGAGTTACATGATGAAGAGCAATTAATGTGGTTACCAGCCCTCCTAGCACTAGCAATGCTACCTGGATTACATCTGTCCATGCAACTGCCGAAAGTCCACCATATAATGAATACGCTGCTGCGATTAGCGCCAGTCCAATCAGGCAGATTACTAATAAGCTTCCATCTCCTGTTCCCCATATCGTATCAAGGGCTTTTGCTCCCAAAAAGATAACCGTGGTTAAATTCACGAAGATGAACAGAGCAATCCAGAATATGGCCAAAATGGTTTTCAGGGTAGTATTAAAACGGTGCTCAATGAATTCCGGAATGGTATAGAGCTTCTTCTCTATAAAAATTGGGAGCAGGTACTTACCGACAATGATTAATGTTACCGCAGCCATCCACTCATAAGAGGCGATAGCGAGACCTACGGCAAATCCAGATCCTGACATTCCAATAATTTGCTCGGCAGAAATATTGGCTGCGATTAATGAGGCTCCAATAGCCCACCATGGAAGTGATTTCCCCGCCAGAAAATAATCCTCGGCATTTTTCTGATGTCCGTCTTTGTCTCTTGAAACCCAAAGTCCAATACCTACAATCATTAGCACGTAGGCGACGAATACAATAATGTCAATAATTTCCATGAATAAGCCGATCGATTAGTTATGAAAGCCTCGGCTAATAAAAGGAATTATTTCTAATAAGTGAATTTTCTTAAGCTATTGAGCTATGATTACTTACTTGGAATCATTTTTCTTGAAAATGAGGCCTAAACCAGCGGTAAGAAGGGCTGCTCCTATAATGGACCATATGATTGGAAAAGGTTCTCCATCAATATGTACGGTCCATAATTGAGGAAATGCTAACTCTCTTGCAATCCAGCGCCCAATAATGGCACCAACAAAACCTACTGCCGCGGACATAATACATCCTCCGCTTCCTATTTTAAATCCACCTATGCTCTGCCCAATTCCACCACAGATTGAAGCAATCAGCAGCAATAACAGAAATCCCATAATTGACATGATATCGACGATTTAATTAGACCGTTAACGCACGCTTTCTACTATCTAAAGTTTCAAATTTTCTTCAATTTTTAAACTTTCGTTAAGTACAATAAGCATTTGGGAAACAGGAAGGTAAAATGTATGTTTAATGAATTAAAAACGGATTTAAATTTAATCATCTTACCCTCATGAAAAATATCAGCCTCTACACTTTGCTGCTAGCAGTTACTTTCATGACATTTACAGCTTGCGGAGAATCAGAAGCGGAACGTCAGGCTCGTGAACAAGCCCGGCTCGACTCCCTTCGACAAGTCGAACTCCAAAAGGTAGCTGAAATGATGGCAGCCCTTGAAGATAGTACTAATGCTGCGAATGAAGCAGAACTTGCTGAAGAAACTACCCCTGCTTATTCCGGATCAATCTCTGAAGAAGGTTCTTATGTAGTTCAGGTTGGGTCATGGAGATCCGAAGAAAAAGCTCAATCATTTGTAGACCAGTGGGCTGACCGAAACTACCCAAGTGCATATGTGATCAAAACCGGTAATGAAGAAACCGGGGATGTTTGGTTCAGGGTTCGGGTCGGTTATTTTGAAACGCAAGATTCTGCAAAAGAATTTGGTACTACACTAGCCACCGAACTCAATACTGGTTTCTGGGTAGCAAATAAAGATTAATGCCTCCCAAACTCTGAGTTTTTATAGTTGTTTATCTGCCAAGCATTTACGTAATTAGAGGCACGCTCAAGTAGCGTCTCTCTTGATGAATAGTCAGCCCATTACATCCGAAACATGTGATGGGCTATTTTTTTACCCATGACCTAACTATTCCTTAGAGAGAATTATTTATTTCCCGTTTCGAACCGGGAATCCCATCTGAGCCCAAACCAAAATACCTTCATCAATTATTGATATGTTTTCATAACCATTCCGCTTTAGGGTATTAAAAACGCGTAGTGAAGCGGCATGAGGACATGCGCAATAAATAACGATCTGGGTATCATCGTTCGGGATATCATTAACGAAGTTTTCTGGCTCTTCGTAGTAAGGTACCGGAATGGCTCCGGGAATATGCATTTGACGCCAGGCTACTTCGGATCGGGCATCGAGGATTACCATTTTCTTTTCCTCCTTAAGCGCTTCATTCACTTGCTCTGCTGAAACAAATATATCATCTCTTAGATTGAATACCGGGCTTTCGTTATCCGGATTGATAACATATTCTTCAGGAGAAGGGACAGTAACATTACTGGGTTCAGGCACATCCCAACCAGAGGCCCGACTCCTGAGAAAAGCAGTAACTGCATCAAGTTCATCATCACTTAAGCTGTCTTTAAAAGCAATCATAGGTGTTCCATCACGTCCCTCAGCTATTGCGTAACGAAGGAAATGGTCCGTAGCCGTAGCCAGCAACATTGGATTGCCCAGAGCAGGTGCAGTTACCCCTTCTCCTTTTTCTCCATGGCAGCTAGCACAGCTTTGGGAATAAATAGTTTCACCTTGTGCGATATCACCATATACAGGTTCTCTTGATACATCAATGGCTTCATCCACCTCGGCCTTCTCGTATAACCACTTCAAAAGTATTTCGATATCTATGTATTCTAAAGGACCTCCCTGAGTACTCAGATATCCAGCCATGGCTGTGTTTGACCGACCAAATTGAATGGTATAGCGCATAAAATTATTATTCTTGCTGGTAGCAAGAAGAGACTTCGAACGAAGAGAGGGAGCATTATCAGCAGCATAGCCTTGCCGGTTATCTCCATGACAAAGAGAGCAATACTTAGTGTATATATTAGCGGCATGATCCAGGGCTTTGGAATCTAGTTTTCCTCTTAAGCTCAACATCTCTGCCATTGCTTTCTGCTCTTCCGGTTCTTGTATAAATTCTAGTTGAACACCAAATGCTTGATCCTGAGAAATTGTGATCAGGCCATCGTTAATATTTGCCGCGCCTTCTGCAAGGGTGCTTTCAAGAAAACGGGATGTAGAATCTAAATCGCTTACTTCAAAACGTATCGCAAAAACTCCTTCTCCTCGTTCTTCTATAAATTCGTTGAGTACTTCATTATCTCCCGCAGCAACTAAATGAAGCTCTTGATCTCTAATAAGCTTATACCTCACCATGTTCTCATCTTGTTCAAGAACTTCGAAACCCATTTGCTGGAATTCTTCGTTTGCAGACTGAAGATCACCAACAGCAATTCGTAAGGCTGATATTCCTACCACACCATTCGGGTGATTTGCTGACATTCTTGTATAACTGTAATAGGTTCTCCATTGATCGCTTGCTGCTTGATAATCAAAGGTTGTTTTTTCGATAAAACGAGGCAGATGTGCGGGAGGAGTATCCGAATCAAAATCGAGGCTTTTTCGATTAGGCCCACCATTATCTCTGGACCATCCATCTGCTTCCACGGTAGTGCGGTAGGCTTTGATTGAATCCATATCAAAACCTTTTGAACTCAACCATCCCGAAGTAGAATCGACTGAGGAACTGGAAAGAGAAAAAAGACGAATACCTTCATTAGATGCTAAATAGTTATTGATAAAAGAAGGAACCGAACTTTGTTCTACAGTATCATTGACCGAGAGAAATTCAAAATTCGTCATATCTCCGAATGAAATAGATGAAGATACGGAGCCCTCAAACCCTCCTTTGGAAGGATTGCCCCGTACATTGAAACCAAGGGTATTCTTATAGTGGCTAATGGTCTCTTCTATATCATTTACCAACAAAGTAGGATTGTTTATCCCATAGCCTTTGCCTAGTAAAAAAGGTTCTTCTTTATTATTGAGCTCACATGTAACAAGTAACATGGTTAAAGAAAGAACGAAAAATGAGCTTAATTTTTTTCTGAGCGGATTCATGAATATGAGTTTTTTTGAATAATGAGCAGCTCTTTATTTCATAATGAAATTGAAACTTAATTGGTAAATCATATACTCTGTAGCGAGGTGAAGTATAAAATCTAATTTCTGCATTAAAGAAGAAAACCATTTTTACAAACCTTACTAGCTTCCGTATTTAAGTGCATAAATCCTTAGGATTCCTTCAATAGGATTGTAACAAAAAATGTAATTAAGAGACTGAAACACCATTATTGGATAGACCGTCTGTTACATCCGGAACGTGAGATGAGCAATTTCTTTTTTGAAAAAATTTTTTGAATCTTTTTTGAAACTCCTCGTACAAGGCTTGCCGGTGATTTATTTTTCTAATTCTCCGGTTTCCTTTATTATCACTAGTAGAAACACACCGAAAACATTTTAACTAAATAAAAATGAAAAATTTCAATATTGCTTTGCGGCAAGTTGAGTCCATAAGTGTGCTGGACATTAGTGGAGAATTGGATGCTCATACCGCTTCGCAGCTTGAAAACTCTCTCAAATCCCTTATTGACGAACAACGCTACAAGATTATCGTCAACTGTTCCCGATTAGAATATATAGCCAGCGCCGGACTTGGTGTTTTTATGGCTTACATTGAAGATGTACGAGGATTGGGAGGAGATATTAAGCTCACAAACATGAATGATCGTGTTTACAATGTATTTGACCTGCTTGGGTTCCCAACATTGTATGATATTCACGATGATGAACAAGAAGCAGTAGGCGGGTTTTAAGCAGTTAGAAGTGGCAGCAACAAATAACATATACACTTTATCCGTCGGTTCCTCGACAAAGCATCTTGCTGAGGTTCGGGATTTTGTTGCTGAACATGCTAAAGGCCTGGGCTTAAAAGAAAAAGAGATTTCTGAAATTAGACTGGCTGTTGATGAAGCTTATACTAATATCATTAAACACGCTTATAAAAATATACCTTCAAAACCTGTAACTATAGAGCTGGGCTCAAATACTTCTCAATTCTGGATTTCAATCCTGGATGAAGGTGAAAGCTTTAAGCCCGAAGAGTACCAGGCACCAGATATCCTAAAGAGAATTAAAAACAAGCAGAGAGGCGGAATGGGTGTGTTTCTAATCCAAAAGCTAATGGATCAGGTGCAGTACAACAGGAAAGGTCAGATGAATGAGATTCGAATGGTAAAAAACCTCTGAGGTGCCATGAGTTCTTCACCCTTAACCACCGAAGAGCGCCATAGTCGTTTCGAATTACGTACCCTTCTTGAAACGAGCCGCCTTCTCATTGAATCTCAGGATCCGGATTTTGTTCTAAACAACCTCCTTCTCATCACCATGGGAAAACTCCTTGTTCCCAAAGGAATGATTCTTATTCACAAACCCGGTGATGAAGCATATTTTGTATCAAAATCTAAAGGCCGAGGATGGCTTGGTGAAGAGGATGAACTTAAAGCGGAGTTCCCCTCTTCTGTTTTGGAGCAATCCGTTATTTATGGTGAGAAGTATGAAGAAGTGTTTACCACCATTGGTATAGAAAAAGAGAGTGTCCTTTTTAACCTGAAAACAAGCAACCATCATTTAGGTTTTCTTTGCCTTGGACCAAAAGGAAATAAACAACCTCTTACTGAGCATGAACTTGAATTCATTGAAAGTCTGAGTATCATTTCATCAGTAGCCATTGCTAATTCCAGAATGTTCCAGGAGCTACGATTTATAAACCGTAGACTGGATCGAAAAGTACACGATCTAAACACCCTACTGGAATTAAGTAAGGACTTTAACCTGATGGTCGATTTGAACGAGATAGCGAAATCCTTCAAATTTGCCATGCTTGGTCAAATGCTTATTCGAACGTTCTTTTTTGCATTAGATATTGACGGCCACAAAACCATTGTCTCAATAAGTGGCATTAAGGACGAACCTGCTCAAAAAGAGCTTGATCACTTATTTACACTTGATGACATTACTCATGTGAATGGCTCAGAAGGTTGTGGTTTTTTAGAAGAAAATAGTATTGAGCTATTGATAGGACTTCGTTTTCAGAATGAAAAAATAGGAATTGTTGGTGTTGGACCAAGAGCCACAAAGGAGGGCTATGGAGATGCTGAAGTCACCTTTTTGCAATCATTAGGGAATCTTGCATTACTAGCCATTCAAAAAACGCTCCTTCTTGAAGAGAGAATCGAGAAAAAACGCCTTGAAGAAGAGCTGAACCTCGCAAAAACTATTCAGGAAGGATTACTTCCTAATCCAATACCGGAAATTAACGGTTTTGACATCGCCGCAATTAATGTTTCTTCCAGGCAGGTTGGAGGCGATTATTTCGATTTATTGAAGCTTCAGGATGAAGGGCATTTATTAGCTATAGCTGATGTGACTGGAAAAGGGGTTCCTGCCTCCTTATTAATGGCAAACCTTCAATCAATGTTACATGCCCTTGCACCTTTAAGTGTGACACTCGAGGAAGCTTCTGGGCGTATTAATGATATCATCCACGAAAACACCCCCCCTGATAAGTTCATTACTTTCTTTTGGGGAAAAATCTCTAATGACGGAAAGAGATTTAAATATGTAAATGCCGGGCATAATCCTCCCATGTTATTCCGAGATGGACAAAAGGAGCCGAGTCTGTTAGAAGAAGGTGGTGTTATACTTGGAGCAATGCCTACCCTTATGCCTTATGAATGTTCAGAAATAGAATTTCAATCTGGTGACTTGCTCGTATTTTTTACGGATGGGGTAACAGAGGCTATGAATCCCGATCAAACAGAAGAGTATGAAGAGGAACGCCTGATAGAGTGTATCCAAAAAAACAAAGGGAAGTCTTCAGAAGAGATTATGCAGGCAATCATCGAAGACATCAACGTTTTCTCTGATAATATTCAGTACGATGATATTACTATGATCGTACTGAAAGTGAATTAATTCAGGGTTTTTATCCCAAATACTCCCTGAATATTTGCTGGGCGGGAATTGTTAAGAGCCAAAATAGCCTGGTATGTACCATAGCGATTCATAATTTCATTCACATACCTAACGGTCTCGATACCCCGACAAAAGCCATAACGAGCATGCTGATAATACCTTCTCTGCATGAGCTTAAGTAATGATTCTGAAACACTCTCCCATTCATTGGGATTTAAGTTTTGATCTATCGACAATCTGCGGGCATCTGCCAGGTGTCCCATACCAGCATTATAAGTTGCCAACGCCAATTGCCATTGATTTGTAGAATCCATGTAGGCATAATGCTCTAAGTGCGCTTTTATAATTCTTGCGCCTTCACGAATATTGTGTTCAGGAACGAATAATGAATCGAAAGGGACATCTGAAAATCTTGGCAGAACCTGCATAATACCAATCGCTCCTGCCCAGCTTTCCGATCTTGGATCAAATCTGGATTCTTGAGCAGCTATGGCAGTAAGCATTACCCAATCCAGATCAAATTCATTAGCTACAACCTGCATTAAGCTGTCATAAGGAGATATCAATCCATACTGATTACTCTGAAACTCAGGGCTAAAATAATCAGCAATCTGAGAACTACCCTCATAGTACTTCTTCCTAAGCACATTCAGAAATGCAGACCTTTTTGGCACTCCATTATCAGCATATTTAAAATGCTGATACAAGAACTGGTTCATCTTTGTAGTTAGATCCGAAGAGTTTTTTCTAACCGCCCATGCAATTTCATCGTTTTCTGCAATTATAGGTCCCCTTATCAAACCACTCATATATTTATTGCTGGCATAGAAAATATTATCATCAGCCACAGTAGCTTCATACACTCCATTCGCAACCTGGAATAGTAGGGTTTCGGTATCCATATCCTCTGAAACTACATTTATTTGGATATCAAACCCCTCATCCTGAAGCTTCTTTAATTCCTGAAAATATGAGCTATTCCTTCGAATCGTGATAGGGATCCCCGAAAGCTCAGAGATACTTTCTGGTTCTACACCCAGCCCTTCAGAAAGCACTATAATTTGATTAACCAGGTTATAGGGACGGGTAAAATTTACCAACTCTTCTCTTTCGTTAGTGATGGTATAATTTGCAGCAATCAAATCTCCTGCCCCACTGTTTAGAAGATCGTACGGATTTTCTCCTTCGGCAGGGATTATCACTTCGAGAGCCATGTCATTTTTTTGGGCAAACTCTTTTACCAGCTCGTACTCAAATCCTACCTGAATCCCTCTATACAAGAAATAAGATCCTGAGCTATAGCTAGTAATCATTCTGAGCACACCACTTTGTTTTATTTGCGCCAGATCACGATCAACTGGTTCATAAACTGTGGTGGTAAGAAGTTCTGGCTCTATCGTTTTATACTCTTTCTCCTTATCTAATGAGCAACTAACTAAGAAGAGAGCCAAAGAAAAAATGACTACTACTCTACTTTGTTTTAATGATATGTTATCTTTTACATCCATAAAACATCAAGAACCTCTAGAACAACAAAATTATGTTCCTAGAATTCCGTTAAAGCATCTCAATTTACGTGTATTTGATCATACTTCAGGTATTCGTTAAAAACAATTAATTTTTCCAGCTTAATACTACTCTCCCATAAACGAATAAAAACCAATTTGATATACATCTACGATTCATGATGAAAACAGCGCACTATTATGTTTTTGTGTGTTTGTTTTCTTTGCTTTTTTATTCCCTTTCAAATGCGCAAATAGGCGGTATTGTAAAAGATTCTAAGAATTTTTCTCCTATCTCTGATGTACACATTTCGATAGTAGGGACAGACCTTGGTACAAATACCGATCAGGATGGTAGATTTTCCCTCCCATATTCTACATTTCCGGTTACGCTTGAACTAAGTGTGCTCGGATATGAAAGCCGCTCCCTACAGGTTTACAGATCCGATTCCACATTGGCCTTCTTTATGAAGCCCACCGTACTTTCTCTCGATGAGATAGTAATCGCGCCTGACAGAACAATAAACCCTATTACCAATACATCTCCTATTGCACGTAGTTCCGTTACTATAGAACAGCTTTCTGATAAATCTACTGTGACTGCTGTGGAGCTTTTGCGTGCCGAGAGTGGGGTTTTCGTACAGCAAACAAGTGTTGGACAGGGAAGTATCTATATTAGGGGTAGAGCGGGAAGGGACGTACTATATCTTTTTAATGGTATGAGGATGAACCCTTCGTTTGTACGATCAGGTCAGAACCAATATTTCGGAGCTATTGATCCTCTTCTAATTAATAAACTCGATGTTTATCGAGGACCAATTTCTGTTTATTACGGAAGTGATGCATTATCTGGTGGAGTTAATATCTCCCCTATTATTTATGATTTCTCCGAAGATTCAAAACTATCCGGAGATTTAGTAAGCACCTTTAATTTTGAAGGTAATGGCGAAAAAACTGTACATGGAAAGTTTGCTTACCAAACCCCAAAAGCATCTTTTTTTCTTGGAGGAAGCCTTAGAGATTTCGACTATTATAAGATGAGTTCACGTACCGAAGAAGCTCTTTGGTTCCCTTACGATGCTACGCTTTCCAATGCTGATTATTCTTTTAAGTCAATGCAGTTTTCATCTAAAATCAAGACCTCCACTGAATCTGATTTGACCGTTGTGAGTTATTATGGAGAAATTCCGGATGCAGCGCGGCTAGATCGAATCACTTTGGGTTTTAGCATCGAAGCACAAGAATCTGAACTCACTCCACAATTTGGATACTACTCCAATACCTCGCCGCTCCTTTTCTGGGGAAATACGGTTGAATTTAGAACCTCCAAGGTTAGTAAAGCCTTCGAATCAATCGGAATTAAAGGAGGCTATTTCAGACTTAAAGATTTCAGAAAAGAACAGGATTTCGCGTTTAATAATGCCCCTGAATATTCAGTAAATATCGCTGAACGAGATTATCTCTTTGAGATTAGTGATACAACCAATTTCGATCAAAATACGAGTAATCAGTACCACTTCTCTGTTGATATTCGTTCTGCCTTATCGAAAAATATGTATCTGAAATGGGGGGGCGACGTATCTTTTGATCGGGTACAAAGTAGCAGGCATTCTAATACGGGTCAGGTCCAGCTTCCCCGCTACCCTGATGGCTCTGTGTATATACTATCCGGCTTATTTGCTCAAATTGATCAATTAGTTTCGGAAAAGTTGAGTATGGAATATGGTGTTCGTTACTCACAGACTTATGCAAGCATCCCTTTTGAAGGAATTTTGACTGATCGAAGATATGACCCCTATTCAGCCAGTTATAGCCAATTAACCGGTTCTGTTGGCCTAACCTACAAACTAAGTAAGGATATTATTTTCTTAAGTAATCTTTCTTCAGGTTTCAGAGCTCCGAATATCTCAGATTTATCTGAAGTTGGTATCCGACGTAGCGATCAGTTTCAAACCCCTAATACGGAGTTAAGACCTGAAAAAACAGGGAATTTTGATATTGGAATTCAATACCAGAGTGATCGTTTCTTTACAGAGATGTATGCGTTCTGGCTGCACTATTTTGACAAGATTACACGCATTGAAACCGGTAATATTGTAGATGAATATGGAAACCTGGTAGACCCAGCGACAAGCCCGGATCCCTTTGCGGTATATAATGAGGTAACTAATGAGAATGCCAATTCAATGGACTTGTTAGGAATTGAATTCCGTGGGAGTTATCAGGTGAACCCGACATTAAAAAGTGGTCTTACTTTTACCTATACATGGGGTAATCTAACAAACGAAAATGGCACTTCTGAACCAGCAGACCGGGTACCTCCTGCTAATGGAATTTTCTACCTTGATTACTCTCCGGTAAAAAAACTGTCTATTCGGCCACAAGCACGTTATGCTTTTGCTCATCGGAGAATTTCTCCCGATGAGATTGGTGATATCCGCATCTCGCAAAACGGAACGGACGGCTTTGTGAACCTACAGCTCTTTATCAACTATAAAGCTCTTGATCATTTTTCAATAAAGTTGATTGCGGATAATTTGACCGATGCTGCTTACCGTGAACATGCGAGTAGTCTGGACGGAATGGGAAGAAACTATACTGCTACAGTCAGCTATTCTTTCTGATCGGACTTTTTTGCCCAGGTTAAAGAAATCCCTACCAGGATAATACCCATTCCTACGAAAGAAAGAGGCAGGGGAATTTCTCCGAAAAAAATAAATGCCATTACGGAAGATGCTACTGGCTCGAATAAAATAAGTGTAGCTATTAGTGTAGGCGAAACATACTTGACCGCATAATTTAGCGACCCGTGCCCAGCTATTTGTGGCCCAACAGCGAGTGCAAAACCCAATAGAACTACTAAACCACTCACATGAGTTGGGACACCATCAATAATAAATAAAGCGACCGCACAGGTTAATGCTGCCCAGCCATACACTGGGAAAACATATTCCAACCAGTTTCGGTGTTGTCGAACTTTATTTCCGATGAGGAAATAGCCAGCAAAAATAAATGCCGCTAATGCAGCAAGGCTATTCCCCAGCAGAGGGTTTTGGTGAATAGAATCAGACTCAAAATCTGAATACCCTAATACCACAGAGCCGGCAAAAGCAGTGATAACGCCAACCCAAACCGTTATTGGAAAACGGAATTTGTAGACATACCGCTCAAAAACGATCAAAGCAATTGGGTGAATGGTAACAAGAACTGAAGCAGAAGCTACCGAGGTATAATAGATCGAAGCGATCCAACAGATAAGGTGGACTCCAAGTAAAATCCCTGATGCAGCCACCATTATTTTCTCTTTTCTAGGGACTTCTCTTTTATCTAGCTCAGGTCTCTTTGCTAGATAAAGAGGTAACAAAAGCAAAAAGGCAAAACCAGTTCGAATGGCTGCTACCATAAACGCTGACTCTCCGGTAGCAAATTTTACCAAAATCGGCGAAAAACCAATTGCAGTAATTCCAAAAATAAGTAAAGAATAGACTTTAGTTTTGGAGTAAGCTCCCGAAGTTGGAGTACTCATCAACGAATCCTATCCATAGATTTTACCAATTTTTCATCTTTACTGATGGAGCGCAAAGCTAGTAATAGAAAAATGATACCTAAAACAATCAATCCTGTGCCAATGGCCTCATCCCACAAGTAGGTTCCTATACCTCCTAATGAAAAGAATACACCAACCGCTAAACCCACTGCTATCACCTGAACAAATGCCGTTCGTTTAGTCCAGGCAATTTGATTTCTCCTATTCTTAAATAAGAAAATTGTGTACACAGCAAGTAGGGAAGAAATAAGTAATGAAATAGCTAACCCAAAACCGATCCACTGCTGGGGGTCGTTCATAGCATGGGTATAAATTGGAGTGAAATATACTCCCAGATTAGAAAACACTACCAGGGACAAAAAAACAGTTTGAATACGCTGAATCAATCTTTTTCAATTAGGTTCAAGTTGAGTGCAAAGATAAAGCTTTTGGCTTTATTTCTAGACACTTTGATTTTTGGAAATAAAAAAGCCCCGATATGATCGGGGCTTTTTTATTTGATCCTGGTTTCGAATCACTGAGCTAGCTCGGGTTGTAACTCAGGCTCTTCTGAGTTAAGTGAACTTTGGTCTTTAATAAGACCCGGCTCTTCTTTACCGAACATTACTCTATTAATACTTCTTCGGGTACGCTCAATAATACTGTATAGTACCGGCACCAGAATAAGAGTCAAAGCAGTCGCAAATAATAAGCCTACAATTACAGCAATTGCCATTGGACCCCACCAGGCTGCCTGTTCTCCACCCATGTAGATATATGAACTCAGGTTAGAAAAGAATTCAAGAGGGTTTGCTACAAGCACGATGAAGTCAAAGTTGAATCCAACCGCTAGTGGCACTAACCCTAAAGCCGTTGTAGTTGCCGTTAAAATTACAGGACGGAAACGTACCTTACCTCCTTGAATGAGGGCATCTCGAAGACTAAGACCATCTCGTTCTCTTAGGATATCCACGTAGTCAATCAATACGATTGCGTTATTCACTACAATTCCGGCCAAGGAAATGATACCAAGGAAAGCCATGAGTCCAAATGCCATTTGGAAACTTACCAATCCATAGAAAACCCCGGCCATTGACATAATTACCGAGCTTAGGATAATCAATGGTTTTGCAACTGAATTGAATTGAGATACAAGAATGAATGAGATTAAGAAAAGAGCGATCAAGAATGCTATTCCAAGAAACTCAAATGATTCATCTTGTTCCTGCTGTTGGCCAGTCCAGCCGTGAGTATAACCAGGAGGCAAATTATCAAGATAGGTTGCCAGTACTCCCTGTACCTCAGCTAATACGGCATTTGCCTGGTATCCTGAACGTACATCCGCACTAATGGTAATAACACGCTCGGCTTCTTTATGTTTAATCCCTCCGAGACCATCTTTTACTTCCCACGTGGCCACTTCTGAAAGCGGAATCTGATTCCCTTCATGGAAAATGGTCAAATCACCAAGGGTACTCATATCATCACGATACTCGTCATTCAATCTTACAATGATGTCATACTCCTCTTTTCCATCACGGAACTTAGATGCTTCTACACCATTAATGGCCTGCCTGATCGTCATCCCAATAGTATTGGTGTTAAGCTCGTAAAGAGCCGCTTTTTCGCGATCCACTTCCACTCTTACCTCTGGTCGGGGCTCAGGTAAATCAGATTCAAGTCCATCCATTTTTGCGAAAACAGAATCGGCCTCAAGAATTTTAAGAACATCGTCTGAGATCAAAGCAAGTTGCTCCATATCATTTCCAGAAATCTCAAGATTTACTGGCTTTCCTGTTGGAGGTCCATTAGGCGGCATTTCAACGGTAATGTTAGCTCCAACAATATTTTCACTCATATGATCACGAAGGAATTCCATGGCATCAAATACATCACCTTCTCGCTCCTGAAAGTCAACAAAGTTTAACGCAACAGTTCCCCTATTTGGAGTATTTCCTCCCCCACTGGAAGCAGGATCAGCTGTAATTAATGCGCCGGATGTGGCTAAAACACTGTTCACATCCACAATATTTGGGAGGTTTTGAACCCGGTCTCTTACCTCATCAATGATCTCTTTTGTATAGGTAACATCAGATCCGATTGGAGTTTCAATTTGAACATATACATCACGAGGAGGAATATCTTCCGGGAAGAATTCTGTACCAGGGTTGAATGCATCAAGTAGGATAAAACTGGATACAAGAATGATAACCGCTATTCCAATAGTAGTTATGCGATGGTTTAATGCCCAAGTAAGCGTTCTCTCATATCTGGCAATTAGCTTGTTTAATCCATCCCTTTGCCACCAACGTCCAACTGGTTCAAGCGCGTATTTATTAATCGACCATAATATTGCACCAAGCGCGATTAACATTACCCAGGTAATAAAACTTGAGGCCAACAACAGTAATGCAATTATTGAGAACCCAATAATCAGTATCCTTTTACCCCCTTTTGTTAGCTGCGCTTTCTTTTCCTGTCCATCTACTCTCATGAACAACGCACAAATCACAGGGTTGATGACCAAACCTACTACCAGAGAGCTCGCCAGTGTAATGATTAGAGTTTTTGGCAAATAGCTCATGAACTGACCTACAATACCCGGCCAGAATACCATCGGTGCAAAAGCTGCAATGGTGGTCATGGTTCCGGCAATAATCGGTATGGCTACCTCTCCGGTTCCTTTCTTGGCTGCTTCAAAATTATCATATCCTTCTTCCAGATAACGATAAATATTCTCCACCACCACGATGGCATTATCTACCAACATCCCAAGTGAAAGAATTAGTGAGAACAATACTACCATGTTCATGGTAATACCAACCGCTCCCAGAATTATGAATGAAAGAAACATGGAGAGTGGAATAGAAATACCCACAAACGATGAGTTTCTTACCCCTAGAAAAAATAACAGAACACCGACAACAAGGGTTAACCCTGAAATAATATTGTTCTCCAGATTACTCACCATACTTACTACATCAATACTTTGATCATTGGTAATGTTATAAGTAGTGGTAGGTGGTAAAACAGCTAGTTCTTCATCCAGAATTGCTTTGGTTCGCTGAGCCGTTTCGAGAATGTTTTCTCCTGTTCGCTTTTTAACACCAAGTGTAATTACCGGGGCCCCTTCTAATTCCGAATAGGTTTCCCTGTCTTTGAATCCGAATGTTACACTGGCAACGTCACGAATATAAATCGGGCTTTGGGATTCTCCTTTTACTACGATGTCTTCCAGTTGCTGAGTATCATCATATTGCCCGGGAACACGAAGCAGGAATTTTTTGGTACCAACAGAAATATCACCACCGGGAATAGTCACATTTTCCTGAGCAATAGCCCCAATGATGTCCCCGAAAGTGATTCCGTAGTATTTCATCTTGGCAAGATCCACATCAACCTGAACTTCTCGTTCCAATCCACCAGTAAGATCTACACCTAATACAGAAGGAATTGCTTCTATTTTATCCTGTAAATCTTCCGCAATTTCTTTAAGGATTACCTCATCATATTCACCTGAAAGGTTCACATTCATGATGGGGAATTCCGAGAAGTTGATCTCCTGAACAACAGGTTCTTCTGCATCTTCAGGTAGTTCTGGTTTAGCCAGATCAACCTTTTCTCTCACCTTTTGAAGAGCGTCTTCGATATCAACATTTGGGTCGAATTCCAGGTTGATATTTGAATAGCCTTCCGAAGAGGTAGAGGTCATCGTTTTTACTTCCGAGATATTCCCTAATTCATCTTCAAGCTTCCGTGTTACCAGACTTTCCATATCCTCGGGAGATACACCTGGATAAACTGTTACCACAAAAATGTTAGGAACATTGATACTCGGAAAACTTTCCTTTGGGATAGTCAGATACGAAACGATACCCATCACTGCCACCAATGCAACCAGTACTAATACACTTATCCGGTTGTTGATAGAAAAGGATGAAATCTTGAACTCTTTTCGAATCCCGGTTCCCTTTTTTGAAGCCTCAGCTCCGTTTGTATGATTTCCGTTTTGTTGAATTTCGGTACTCATAATGATTTCCGAATTAAATTAGTTTGAAGCTAATGATGAGAAGGGCTCGTCTTTGAGTGTCACCCTCATTCCATCATCCAAAAAGGCAGACCCCAGAGTAATCAATCGGTCACCTTCTCTTAGTCCGTTTTCTACAATTACATCTGTTTTGTAGGAAAGGCCTAATGTAACTCTTCGCTCTTCAGCTACTGTATTTCCACTTTCATCCTGCGCAAGTACATATACTACATAGTTGTTATCTTTTGAGTAGACAAACTCCTCACTTATTACCAGTACCTCTTCTTGCTGATTTGTTTTCAGACGAACATTTGCAATCATATCCACTTTGTATTGATCAGCACTTCCCGGAAGTTCAACTTCAATTCGGAATGTTCGGTTCTGAGGATTTATACTACTTGCGGTAAAGCCAATGGTACCAGACAATGTATCTCCGCTTTGAGTATCAAACCAGATGTCAACATCATCACCAGTTGAAATAGCATCTGCATATCTTGCGGGTACACCAGCCGTAACTTTAAAATCATTTGATCCGATTAAACGCACTACAGGCATTCCCAGGCTAACCATTTCTCCAACTTCTACTGACCTTGTTTCTACAACACCAGTGAAAGGCGCCTTTATTTCTGTATTTGCCAAATCTACGTTTATGGATTCCAATGCAGAATTACTTTGCTCATAAGCATACTTCGCATTCAGGTAATCAAGCTCTGAACCGATCCCATCTTCTTCATAGACTTTCTTAAGTCGATCATAGCTTTCTTTTGCCTGGGCAGTCATAGCTTCAAGACGTGCCTGTTCCTGCTTTAGCTTAGAATCATCAATCCGAAGGATATTTTGACCTTTTCGGACTGTTTCTCCCTCTTTAACACTATATGAAACTACACGACCGCTTACTTCTGCAGCTATCATGATATCATTCGAAGTCTCAACGGTACCTACTACTCGCACATAGCTCGCAAAAGTTGAAGGTTGAATCGTACGTGTCGTCACGTTCACTGATTTTACCAGTTCTTCTTCAGTTGTGGTTTGTGTTTCTTCACTTCCGGAACAAGCTGCAAATGCAATAAGGATAAGCAGTGAAGCAAACAGGTTTATCTTTTTCATGTTTATGGATGGTGTTTTCATTAATAATTTCATTCTAAAATTCGATATCAACATAGGGTACTCTACCAGTTGCTAAATCGTAGGTCGCTTTTGCGCTGAGATATTCAAAAACCATGAGGGCATAATTCAGTTCTGCCTGCCTGACCTGAACTTCAGCATCAGTAACCTCAAGCTGAGAACCCAGCCCGTTTTCTAATCTTTTTTGAGCGCGGTCATAACCTTCTGTAGCTTGCTCAAGTGCAATCTTACGGCCTTCGGCAGTTTCGAATGCCCGATTTAAATCTTCACTTGCTGAAATTATTTCGTTCTGAGCATTTAATATGGCTGCTCTTCTTTGTTCCTGTAGATCTTTTTGCTGAATCTTTACTCGTTGAACATCTGCTACTCTTTCGAAGCCCTGAAACAAAGGGAGACTTAGATTGAACCCCAAAGTTTGAAACCGCTCTGAATTTTCAAAAAAATTTGGGGCGTCAGGTTCAGCAGAACTCCACTGAAGATTATAGGTTGCAGATAGGGTAGGAAGGAACCTGCTCTTTACCGCTGTTAATTCCTTAGCTCTTAAATCCAGAGTTGCATCTAAAACCCTTAAGTCTCCCCTATTATAATCCAACCCCGCAGTATCTACTTGTTGATTTTCATAGGTGTAAGCATTCATTTGGTCTATTCTGAATATATGATCATTATCAGAACCCGCCGCTGATGTTGAAAGGATATCATATTCATTTAAATCCCCTTTCACTTCAAAATCAAGTTGAAGAGGTACGCCAAGAGTAATTTTTAAAACACGGTATGCTTCATTAACAGCATAGGCCGCCTCAATTTGTTGAGGGCGTTGATTACTTAGCTGAACACGTAAACTTAGGGTAGCATAAGAGTCTACCAGCCCTGCTTCTTCCCTTGCTTCATTCTCCCTAAGGTTTTGCTCCAAACGCTCAATTTGAATTTCCTGAAGTCGGAGTTGCTCCAATGCTGCCAATACCTGGTAATAAGCTACTCGGGTTTGAGTAACAACCTGTTGAGTTGTAGCACGAAGGTTTTCATCCTGAACGGTTTTAAAAACGGTAGCCGAACTTAAACCAACAATAGTTTCTCCTCGAAATAGTGTTTGGTTAACTGTAAAACCTCCCTGCCAGTTGTTATCCGTACCAAATTCTACTGGGATAAGTGTTCCTGGATCTCCGCCAAAAAATTCTCCTGGCACAAAAGTAACGGGAATTTCCATGTTTCGGGTATAGCTTATGCTTGAGGTTATTTCAGGAAAAATCTCACTATATGCGATTTTCACTAACTCATCCGCATCATCTACCGAGAGCAATGCCCGATTAACTTGTGGATTATTAGCTACCGCTATTTCAATAGCTTCGTCCAGAGTAAGCTCAAAATCCTGAACAAACTCTGTCTTTGCAGTTTGGGCATGAGAAAGTGATGCTTGCAAAGCAAATAATCCCACTAATAATATCACCCAACTTCGTTTCATTTTTCTTGTTTGGTTCATGTTTATGTTTATTGTTTCATACTCTAAAAAAATCGCCGCCGCCGTACGCTAACCTACCTCTTGGGTTTCAAAAAATGACTCGGAGTCATAGTCTTTTTTCCTCTCTTCGGTTGCGATGCCGCATCCGATCATTTTCATATATCCGTCAAACATCATCTTCAAAGTGATTCCCAGTTCTTCTATTAGGTTAAAGTGCTGTGTATTTTGATGTTGATAAGCCAGGCTAACCATTCCATGAGAAGTTCCCCAAAGTAAAATAGCCAGCTCCTTTGGGTCGTACATTGGATTTATGCTCCCATCCTGAATACCAATTTGGATAGCCCTTACCATATAGGTAAAGGAACTCTGCATATTATGCTGGCATGCACCCAGAAATGCACTTTCCTCTAAAGCATTTGTCTCCTTCAAGTTATCATGAAATCTCATCGCTCTAAAAAACTCGGGGTGATCGTTCACAAAACTCATAAAAGTAGCACCAATTTGATGTACCAAGTCTAGGCCAGGTAAATCTTTGGTGAGGACTTTCGCAATCTCCTGATTCAGCATGGTAGTAGCCTTATCGCATATACCCAATACCAAGTCATTTTTGTTGTTAAAATATTGGTAGAGAGAACCTTTGCTTACCTCAGCACGATCAGCTACTTCATCCATATTAAGCTGTTCAAGTCCTTTTTCAAGGATTAAGGCTTCAGCCGCCTGTAGCATCAATGCGCGTTTCTGCTCTTTTTCTCTTTCTTTCCGTTCTGAAATTCCCATTTTTGACTGTCAGTCATTTTTTGAATTAGGGTCAAAAAGGTACTGTTGCTTTTCTTTAATTCCTAATACTTCTTTGTAAACAATCGGTAAACAAATCCACTTTTATGAGGCTGGAATTCCTACCTTCAACCCGCTTACGGATTCAAACCTTTGAAAAAATTTTCCCTCACCGATATTAGCCTGATTGGAGTTGCCATAGTTTGGGCGCTTAATTTCAGCGTTATTAAAACTGCGCTTCAGGAAATTGATCCATACAGCTTCAATGCTCTTCGATACCTTTTAGCCGGGATCTTACTTGTTAGTACTGCCAAGTTGAGGGGCTTTACTATAATGGTCAAAAGGGAACACTTCTGGAAGTTACTGGGCATAGGTATTATCGGTAACCTCGTTTATCAGATGCTTTTCATTATTGGTCTCAACCTTACTTTTTCAGCAAATGCAGCAGTAATGTTAGGTACAATACCTATCTGGGTGGCCTTGCTATCCCAACTATTTACTGACGAAAAGCTAAATCGGAATCAGGTCATTGGAATAACCCTTGCCTTTGTTGGTGTAACAAAGATAATTACAGGGGGAAGCAACAATCTTTCTTTTGCTTCAGAAACATTTATAGGAGATTTAATCGCACTGATGGCGGCCATTTCATGGGCCATATATACTATTCTTTCTAAAAAATACCTTAAGTACTACAACTCCACTCAGTATTCAGCATTTATGTCGGTTATAGGCATTATTACACTTGGAGCCGTTGGTTTACCTTTTTTGGTTAAGGTTGATTTCACCCAGGTTTCAGCTATTGGATATGGAGGTTTATTATATAGCGGCCTCCTCTCTGTAGGCATTGCTTACTTGATTTGGAATCATGGAATTATCAAGATCGGGGCGGTTCGTACTGCCATGTATCAAAACCTGGTTCCAGTACTCGGAGTAATTTTCGGGGTGTTTATTTTGGATGAAGCATTAACAATATTGCAGTATATTGGCTCCGGTTTTGTTATACTTGGTCTTGTATTAACCAGAAAATAGACTTATTCGAGACACCGCTACCATTTATTTAATTAGTCAAACCGGTTAATGAAATTTCGTCACTTACCTTTTCTGATACTTTTATCAGTTTTTCTGGCTACACCAGCCCAAACTATTTTTGCACAAGATGAAACCCAGAATCAGTCAACAGAAGCAGATATGACTGTCGGTTTTTCGTCTACTTTCGGAGGTGTTTATTATAAAGATCCACTAGGCACACAACTTTCAGGAAGGCTTATCCCATTTGAAGGGAATATTGATTTAAACAGCTATAAACTAGGTGTAAACGATCTGATCTCTATAAATATTGAAGCCAACCAGCCTATTTTTTTAAGAGGTCTTTTGGTCAATCCACAGGGAGAAGTTGTTTTACCAATGATGGGCGCTGTAAAGCTTGAAGGACTTACCATTCCGCAAGCAGAAGAGCAAATATCAGAAATAGCTTCCAGACAGCTACGTGATCCAATCGTTGATATAACTATAGAATACCCCAGACCAAATATTATCCACATTTCAGGGGGCGTACCTCATCCGGGTAAATATGTTATTCCATCACAGTCAAGATTGGATCAGGCAATTTTCAATTCCCTTACCGATGGAAACCGAAACATGGGTAGGAGTACAGTAAATTCAAGTCAAATATTGACTGGAAATTATTCCCTCCGGAACATTACAATACTTCATACAGATAGTACTATCACCACAGCGGACTTGGTCAGTTATTTCCGAACTGGCGATCTATCATCTAACCCTGTTCTTAAAAATGGTGATACTATAAATATCACAACCCTTAAAAGAGAAGCTGCAAAAGTTAGTATCTCAGGTGCAGTTAAGTCTGCTTACGAAATCGAATATCGGGAAGGTGATACCCCTTCTCTCCTTCTTGAGATTGCAGGAGGCTTTGATGTAATCGCAGACAATTCAAGGTTACATGTTTATAGACAAACTGAGGATGGTACTTATACCGTAGAGGTATTATTCGGTGAATGGGACTCTTTTCAGTTACAGCCGAATGACCGGATAATTGCGCTACAAGGAGAATATTTTGATCCATCTGCATCAGCCTGGGTTAACGGCGAAGTTAAAATCCCTGGTAATTTCCCTATTAAAAGCGGGCAAACAACCGCATTTGAACTCCTGAAACTTGCAGGTGGAATGACCAATGATGCATTACCTAGCGCTGCCTATTTAATGAGGGGCGGAGAAAGGAACAGGATTCCAAATGAGTTCAATACAGAAATAATGAAAAGAACATCTGATCAGGTACTTCAAGGATTAGAGTACCTAGATTCGGAAACTCAATTAAGCAGAAACAGGGTCTACATTGACTTAACTGATGAAGAACAAATGCAAGAGTTAAAACTCTTGGATGGAGATCGTCTTTACATTCCTAAAGATTCTAAAACCATATTCGTATTTGGACAAGTAAATAATCCCGGTTACTTCCCTTTTACCAACAGTGAAAAATCTGTACGAGATTATATAGTGGATGCGGGAGGCTTTGCCCTTTCTGCGGATCTGGACAGGATTTTTATACTAAAAGCAGGGAATTCTACTTGGTACAGAGTGGGCGATACTACCTTGGAATCCGGAGACAGGATCTATGTAGACAGACAACCTGTAGAAGAATTAAATGCGTTAAGGGCTTATGAGATTCAAAAACAACAATTAAGGAATCAACGAACTCAATTGATCATGACAGGGATTACTACCATTACTGGGATAATAACAACCCTTGTTGCTATTGGGGCATTATAATTCTGAGTTCTTTTATGCGAATTGCATAACAAAGAAATCGCTCTTTATGCCTCGCATTCTTTTAACTAAATGAGTGAACGTCTACCTGCATTCTACAAAAATTTCTTAAAGATGGTCGGGGGAACCGGGGTTGCTCAACTTATCCCATTCCTTGTTTCGCCAATCTTAACCAGGATATTTACTCCTGATGAGTTTGGTGCTTATGCGTTCTTTTTAGCTTCAATCTCAGTGATGACAATTATAGCAACCGGCAAATATGAACTGGCTTTTCTCATACCTAAGGAAAAAAGAAGAGTGTTTTCGCTCGTTGCTTTTTCTACAGGCTTAGCAATAGTTGTAAGCTCTGTATTATTTATCATACTGTATTTTTTTGGTGCCCGCTTTTTTGAATCTGTTGACTTGGAGAACTATTCATCAGCATTTATTTATGGTCTTCCAATTGCCGTCTTAATAGTTTCACTGACTAATATCTTATCCGGCGTCATGATTAGGTTGAAGCAATTTTCCAAACTATCTACAACCAGAGTTTTCAAATCTTCGGGGATTAATGGAGGACAGTTAATACTCGGCTTCTCGAAAGCATATGGTTTTGGGTTAATGATTGGCAAGATCTTTGGAGAAGCCTTGAATTTAATATTTATTATATGGCTACTTCGAAAACATATATCTGGAAACACCCCTTTTAAAAGTTCCGGCATTTTAAAAGAAGCAAAGGAATACAAAAAATTCCCTTTTGTAACCTCACCTCACGCTTTGCTAAATACGTTATCGTCCAATTCACCAAATTTTCTCTTTGTAAGCTTTTTTAGTACTGCCGTTGCCGGGTTCTATAGTTTAAGCTACAGGGTTTGCTTCGCCCCAATTCAGTTAATTTCGCACTCAATGTATCAGGTATATAGTCAGGATATTTCAGAGCGATATAATAACGGTTTGGAACTTTACCAGCATTCACTTAGAATTCTCCGGAAAATTTCCGTTTATGGTTTTATTCCTTTTTTGCTTCTCTTCTTTTTTGCTCCCTCAATTATCAAAATTTTATTTGGCTCGGATTGGACAACGGCGGGAGAATACATTCAATTCCTAGTCCCTTATTTTTACCTTTCTTTTATTACCTCTCCTTTTTCTTTTGTACCACTTCTACTCGGAAAACAAGAGGCCGCCTTCTCAATTGAAATTATAAATCTCATTCTCAGAGTTTCTGCAATTTACATAGGCTATATTTACGGTAGCGTATTCCTTTCATTATTACTCTATTCTATAGTAGGAACTTTGATTCAGAGTTATCTAATCGTCTGGTTTTTTTCATTACTTAGAAGATGAATTATGGAAGTATTCAAAGATTTTATAAACCTTCAGCCCTCTTTTGAAGCTCTTCATTACAAACGATTCTTTCGCAATGAAGAGCAAGATGCCCGGATCATTGAGAACAAGGAATTAACTATCATCATACAAAAAAATAGGTGCAAAAATACCAGATTTGTATCCTTTGAACAGTTAAATAATCAAGTATGAAGCTAGCTTTAATAAGCCATACTTATCCTACTATCTACAATCCAAAATCCGGAAAATTTGTTCAGGATCAATTTGAGCTCTTAAGCGAACTCGATGAATTTGAAACCGATTTATTTGTACCCACTCCTTATTCTATAATCGGAACCGAGAGACATAAAAAAAACCAAAGTCCATTCCTTTCTCCGAGTACGACTAAGAACAGATTTACCTATCTATCTTTTCCTAGAAAGAAGTTCCCGGGCATTGTTTCTAATTCACTTTCAAGAAAGGCAGCTCATGTTTTATCTCAAACCGACTATGATATAGTTCATGTCCATTGGCTATACCCGGATGGAATGATGATTCCGGCTTTGAAAAAAATGGGATTTAAGATAGCTCTTACAATTCATGGTAGCGATTGGTACCAATCCTATTCAGTGAAGCAGATGAGGAGTTTAATTCAAGAAGTACTCCTTCATACGGACAAGATTTTGTTTTCTGGCCCTAAAATTAGTGATGATGTAATCAACGCGTTTCCCGAAGTCGAGGAAAAATCAACCATCATATATAATATGGTTGATCCCGAAGTATATCGCCCTGTTTCAGAAGTAGAAAAAGAGGAGAACAGGAGCATTTTAAATTGGGAATCACCTAAAAAACATGCACTAACAATAGCAAATTTAAGGCCTGAGAAAGGTATCGACCGTTTAATAAGCTCTATTTATGAAAATGAAGACCTGCGGGATGTAATCTTTCACATAATTGGGAATACTGAAAACTCTTCTCATTCAAAAGAGATTGAAAACTCAATCTCAAGTAACCCATTTGGCAATATAGAACTACATAAACCTGTGCCCCCCCATGAGCTACTAAACTATTATGGAGCTTCTGATTTTTACATTCTTCCAAGCCGTCGAGAAGGATTTAATGTATCTATTTTGGAAGCTACAGCCTGTGGGATCCCAATAGTTTGCTCAGATGTAAGTGGTGCAAAGCAAGTGATCGAACTTGGAACAGGACTACTTTCTAAAAACCAGGCGGAATTGACAGACGCTATAATCAAAATGTCCCAAACCTTCTCAAACTACTCTCCTGAAATGCTTCACCACTCGGTAACTTCAAAATTTGGGAAAATACCATTCCGAGATCGTATAACTCGGATATACAACGCTATGATGTAGCTGCCTGCCCTTCTTCAATATGAGCTATTTTTATACTCGCGAATAGCAATCCGATATTAATCATATATAAACTATGTAACTGCATCCCGCCCAAAAATTGAAAGAATACCAGATAGCATATAAATGAGGCAAATAGAGCTAGTTGTATTGAATAGTCTTTTCCTGAATTTTTAAGAAGCATTACTGAGTTCCACCCTCTCTTTAAAATTTTTAGTATCAGGTACACAAAAACCACAAAACCAATAGTGCCAAGTTCTGCCAAAACAGTATAAAACTCATTATGTGGTTCATATATCCAAGCTGTTTCCTGAGGGGGATGGTACTCTTTGAACACTGTTGAAAAGCCCTGATATCCTATCCCAAAGGTATATGTATCTAGCCACATCAGAATGGCAGTTTGAAAAAGAATGATTCTAAATTTTGAGGAATCATCGGAGGTTCCAGCAAAAACATCCCCCAACCTTTCCAAAATGCTGAAGAAAATGGTTCTAATACTATCACTAACTAAGAATAAGAGTAAAAAGATGACGGTGCTCAAAATGATAAATCTTCCATCTCTTTGAATTAATGATACTAATAGTACACCAACAAAAAGAGCCACCCAGGAACTTCTGGAATAGGTCAACAAGACCGAAAAAATCATTACCCCTACCATTGAAAAGAGCAATAATTGAGCCCTTTTCGTTTTAAACCTGCCGATAAAAACTATCACTAGCATTATTGGCATAAAGAAATTACTGGCAAGAATATTAGGGTCTGCCTCTGCACCTGATGAACGGATTAATCTTGCTCCCTGATTAACATAATTAAATGCAGCTACTTCCGGATTTATATAAAACTGATAAATATTACCAAGAGCGAGTAAAAAGGCTGCTCCGATAATTACCTTAATAGCAGCATTTAAGTTTTTTGCAGTTTCAATACAATTATAGATCAGGTATGTCATTCCGATAAGTACCATATACCTTATCACATAAAAAATACCTTGCTCTCTTTCCGGGCTATAAATGAGTGAAAAGAAAATGATACTCAAAAAAAGAATATACTCTTTTTCAAGACCATAGAATTGGATCTCTAAATTTTTTACAGCAAATATGTAAAAAACGAATACAGCAAAACCAGCTATTAATGCTAGCTGGAATATTGTGAGAGGAATAGCAGAACCTTCAGACAAGTAAACAAGACCTGACATATATGCCCCAATAATAATCGGGATGATTATGTAAATCTTATTTGGGCTTGCGATGTTGACCTGCATCACCAACGTGTAAGAGATTGGATCAACTTGTTGTATCGATCGTAGTCTTCCGGATTGCCTTCTTTAAGATTGGATCTCCATTCCAATAAAAGCACTAAAAAAACGGAAAAGAATAACCCAAAAAAGAAAAAGGCTATAATGATATATGCACGCTTTGGTTTGTCTTTATAAGTTGGGATTAACGCGGGGTCGATAACCAATAACCCAGAAGAAACTTCCTCATAATTAAGTTTCTGTTGTTCGTATTGTGGGTACAACACTTTATAGATTTCTTCCTGGACTACAACATTCCTATATCTTCTCAAATACTCAAGAAATAACTCTGGCATTTCAGAAATTGCCCTAAAAATTTCAAAGTCTCCTTCTTGTTGGCCAAATCCATTTAGTAGTTCATCATACTTGTTTTCGAACTGCTGTTTCTGAGTTTTTAAATCTGAAATTTTAGAATTTGACTCTCCTAATACCTGAGTAAGGTATCCAATCTCAACTTCCAGCTTTACTATTTCTGTCCTTAATTCAGCTATAGCACTTATCTGGGCCCTTGCTTGTTCTTCTACTTGCAAAATCCCATAGCGTGTTTGAAAGGCGACAAGGCTGTCTTCTGCTTCTCTCAACTCATCTTCATTTTGAGCTAACCGATTTTCTATTAATAAAAACCCTTCTTCAATATTTTTTTTATTAAGGCCTTCAACTTTACTTTCCAACTCAGAGTAGTAAGCATTGATTAATTCAAATGCCCGTTGAGGATCTTTATCACTGTAAGCCATAGTGATAGAAATGATGTTATTAAACCCTAGTCCTGCTTCCCTGGTCTCTACAACTTCAATTCTGGTATCAAGTTTCTTTCGAAGAGCTTCAGGAATTGAAGTACCAAAAACTTCCTCAAGGTCAAACTCTTCAATAATAGTATTTTGGATTTCCCTACTTCGAATCAAAACTAATGCCTGATCTGAAGTAACATTACTTCCACTTACCGATAAATTTGCAAGTCCACTTAATAATCCCCCACTCGAAAAATTAAGAGAATTTCCATCCGTAACGATAAATGAAAGCTCTGCCCTGTATGTTTTTGGCCATAACATAGCAACACCAATACCAATTAGTGTTGCAAATAAAACCATCAAAATAATTAGTCTTTTCCTCAATGACAGGCTTAACAAGAGCTCTATGAGATTAATGGATTTTTTGTGCATTAAATATTGCTATAGATAAGATTATTAACTCATTCTGACATAATAATCAATTCTCCCTTATAGTAGGTATAGCTTTGCAATAAAAGTTGTACTGCTCTTCATATTGTAACGCATAAAAATGAGCATTACAGATATAGACTCGAGTTTCTTACCAAAGAAGATCATTTTTATAAAAAAAGGCCGGGGTAACCCGGCCTCTTTTGTGAACTACAGTAGTTTACTTGATAAGAGTCATTTTTTCTTTAAGAACCGTTGTACCTGATCTCAATTCGTAGATATAAATACCTGAGGATAAGTTACTTGCATCAAAGTTCACTGAATAAGTACCCGGCTCTTTTACCCCATTAACCAGGCTGGCTACCTTTCTTCCCAGTAAGTTATATACATCAATACTCACCTCTGAGCGATCCTTAATGGTATAATTTATAGTGGTCACTGGATTAAATGGGTTTGGATAATTTTGAGAAAGGGTTACTTCTGTTGGTACTTCAACTGTTAAATCTGGATTACCCGGGTTTACTTTAGAACTCAACCCTGTTCCGGACTCACGGAAACTAGCTACAGTCATAGCTGTTGGATGCCAATAAGTACCATTGGCATATATATGTGTTGTTTCTGAATTGGAAGTTATTGTTGGATCACCTTCTCCGTAACCATCTGAATCAAACGAAGGTCTACTTTGGTATATATTGGATCTATTTGTTGATGAATTCCAAAAGCCAGTAATCAAGTAATCTCTTCTTTCGCCATAAAAATCACCTGCAGTTATTGCTGTTAACTGTTCGATAGAAGAATCCCAAACATGGTTATCACTATGTAGCGGATTACCAGTGCCCCCTCCGACTTTAGGCTTAGAAATACTAAGTACATTCCAGTTACTGGCTTTATGCCTTGCAACTGTAGCTAAATCATCTTTAAAATCCCCATCAAAATCACCCTTAGCTAGAGCATATACATAAGTAGAGGAGTTTGTATTTATTGTAAGTGCATTGGATGATAAAACAGGGCTTTCTCCTTTGGCTATATCCGATAAATAAATATATAAATCCGAAAAACCACTATTCCATGTTGCTGTAACCAATTTATCTCTTCCTGAACCATCAAAATCTCCCGCAACCAAAGCAGTTATTTTTGGGACATTGCCGGTATACAAATTACCAGCATAAGAATAGATAGGAGAACCTTGTTTAAAGTTCTGACCCTCATTACTTACATATATGGAAGAGGTATGATAAGGAGTAGAGCCTATGTAGTAGATTTTGTAAATAGCAGTTACAACTTCAAAATCTCCATCCCCATCAAAATCTCCGGTAGCTAGTGCTGTAATTTCTTCATTAGAATTTGCATTTTGATCTGAGTTCAAGTTTTGAAAAGAATTTAGTTGATTATCAAAATAGCTGTTTACATGATCGTCTTCCGATATCCAAAAGTCCCTATCTTCTGTAGCCCAAACCAGTTCATCATCACCATCAGCAATACTCTTTCTGTCCTGATTTGTATTAATTACGTATGTGTAGTCACTACTTTCTTCTCCCCATAAATCACCAGTTGATAGATGGGTTACAACTGTACCGCCTGTAGGTTTGTGATAACCAGAAGTAGGGCACTGTCCTGTAACATTATAGCATGGACCGCTAGCTGTATTCAAAAATGAACTCCCCCTATTACTTAAATAGGTTCTGTTATCACTTCCACTTGAATTGGAAAGGGCTGTAACCAACCAATCTCGATCATGAATTTCTGTTTCTACAGCCTCTGCGTAGTTTTCGTTAACTAACCAGTGTCCCTTTGCATCTTCTCTATATTCGGGACTTCCACTTGGATAAGGATAGGAAGAGATATAGTCATAAAAAAAGATTCCATCAAAACCTAACTCATACACTTTCTTAATTGCTGCGTGGGTTATTTCATGAGACGCCAAAAAATCTGCATTATAGGTATTGTACCTGTTTGACCCCGAAATTACCGATGATTGAACAGGAATTTCTTCACCCAGAACAAGATTAGCAAATACTTTTTTGTTACTTAGATTACCAGGAAAACCTTGCAGATCATCTCTAAGCTTTTGTGAGATATAGCTCCACGCTCTAAGAGACCCATGTGAAATTATATTTGAATTGAAAGGATTAGTCTCAGGATACCATACATTACTATATACTTCTATATCATCGTCTTCAAAGTTTGCTGAATAGTTATAATAATTTACTATTAATACATCCCAAGAATTTGAATATTCCCCATAATCGTTATTGGGTTTAATTGTTGCTTGATTAGCAAACGCTGCTCCCTGGGAAATAAATACGTCTTCATTTATGCCATTGGGAACTACTGCTTTTAATTCAGTATAGAGTTTATTTAATTCGCTTGCAGCTATACCTTTATTTTCTGGCTCATCTGATAAATACCACCCCCCAATTGCTTCTGTCTCAGTATGACCTAAAATCCATTGAACATCTTCTCTGAATTTAGTTAACTCAGTTCCATCTATAATCAGATTACTTCCTGCTATTACCTCAAACCTAACATCCACAAGCACCTTAAGTCCTTCTAGTTTTGCTTGACTAAGAATATTTTGCCAAAGGCTGTTTGCTGTAGAGTTATTATCATCTGCATAGCGATATGCCTGAATCAAGTTTACGCCTTCATAAGAATTACTTGTTCCATTCTTTAAATCAGACAAGGCGTCGTTAAATGATTGGGTACCTGGAATAAATCCCACTGCTTCATCTGTTACTTTAAAAATCCCAACTGGAAAATTGTGTGATGTTTGCCTTGAATAGGAATGTGTAGTAAAAAGGAAAAGGATGAATAGAAATAAAATAGTTTTTTTCATTGGTTGCTCTCTTTAAGTTAAATTTAGAAAAAATGATTCTATGAATTTTTCTTTATGAAATCAATGATTACAAAAGAATTAACCCTTATTAAAGAGTATATATAAAATCTACTTTATTGTTCCACAAGATTTCACGCGAATGATATTAATCAATGAGCAATTGATTATATAACTGAATTAATTTTTTCTCCTCATTTTCCCAGATATATTTTCTCAAAACTGCATTTTTCCCTCTCTTGCCCATTCTATCACCCTCAATAGGATCGTTATAAATTCGTTCAACTGCTTTTGCAATTTCATTAGGATCTAATGGATTCACTAATATGCCACAATCATTTTGCACCACTATTTCCTCCCAAAGCTTAAAGTTTGAACCAATTACTGGTAGCTCATATCCCATATATTCAAAAATCTTATTTGGCTGAGCTTCAATATGATTAGGAATTGGATGAAAGATTACCAATCCAGCCAAACAAGATTCGGCAATTCTTTTTAGTTCTTCCCGATCTATGTGTCCTAAGAATTTCACGTATTTCCAACCTTCCATAGATTTTACCTGCTTTTCTACTTCAGAGTTTATGAAGGTACCCGCAAGTACTAATTGAATACTTCTGTCTCTATTTAATAATTCTATTGCCTTAACTATCTCTCTTATGCCTCTAACAAAGCTAATGCTCCCTACATAAAATACATCTTCCCTCTGCCTCTTCTCGACTTCTAAGCTTTTATTTTCAGGTTTTACTATGGGATAATTTTGTATCAGTATCGTTTGATGAGAAAATCTATTTCTAATTGAATTGGTAACTACTATTGTAGCATCAAAAGCCCTATTTCCAATCTTCTCTATAAATCCTACTAGTAGCGAAATAGTTTTTCTGAGAAAAAAAGGGATCCATTCTTTCTCTAGAATAGTTTTGGGCACATCTTCATGAACATCATAAATTACTTTATACCCGAACATCTTCAGCAACAACCCTACTGGGATTAGCTCTGGGTCATGGAAATGAAAAATTGTACCCTTATCATATTGAAAAGACTTATAAATAATCCTAGGTATTATTTTGGTTAGTCGATCTAATTTGCGAGTAGCAATTGGTAAGGCTACAATATTAATGCCGTTTTTCTTTTCGCTTTTGTGATGCTGGATTATTAAATCAACTTCGAATCCGTGGTTAACGAGTGACTTACAAATCTTGTAGAAAATCCTTGTATCTTTTGAGTGATGAACTGAAGATAGTTGAACAAGTTTTCCCATTAAGCAATCATATCATGAATTATATCTTTCATCCTATTCGCTACATTCTCTCCATACACTTTTTCTTGTTCACCTAACGGTTGAAATCCTGTTATATCTTCACTAAACATTGAGCTTCCAGCATCAGTAATTAGTAAATTCCATCCTGATTCTACGGTTTCAAGCCATTCTGTCTCAGACCTCAAAGTAATACATGGTTTATTCAATATATACGCTTCTTTCTGAATCCCTCCAGAATCAGTTATAATTTTTAGACTATTTTTTTGAAGGTTTATAAAGTCCAAATAGCCCTGTGGATTTATTAATCTGATATTATTCGCAATACTGAGCTTATTCTTTTCAATGATTTTTCTTGTTCTTGGATGAACCGGAAAAATTACTTTATGGCCTAACTTTCCCAATTCTGATAGTATATTTTTTAGAGAATCTGGGTCATCAACATTATAAGGGCGGTGTAACGTGACTAAGTAATACTCATCAGGAGTTAATTCTAAATCATAAACCACCTTAGATTTCTCCTTTGCTAATTCCACATTATTAAGAACACTATCAACCATAATGTCTCCAGTTAAATACGCTTTTTCATATAACCCTTCTTTTTTTAGGTTTGCTACTGCAGTTTTAGAAGGAGCAAATAAATGATTACTTAGATGATCAGAAACAATACGATTCTGTTCTTCGGGCATCTCCATATTATAGCTTCTTAAACCTGCTTCAATGTGTACAGTATCAATATTCAGTTTTGATGATGCCAGAATACCCGCTAGCGTTGAGTTTGTATCCCCAAAAATAATTACCAAATCAGGTCTTTCTTTAATCAAAACCTCTTCTATCTCAATAAGCATCTGGGCGGTCTGCCAACCATGGTTTCCAGAACCAACCCCTAAATTATAATCTGGGAGGGGGATATCTAATTCTTCAAAAAAAACCTTCGACATATTCTCATCAAAGTGCTGCCCTGTGTGAATGATAATTTCATTAAAATCTTCTCTTAAGATTTTCGACAAGGGAGAGAGCTTAACAAATTGTGGCCTTGCTCCTACAATAGAGATTATTTTTTTCAAGCTTTGAGTATTAATCCTTTCAATTTACCACCCAGAGTGGTTGAAGATTTTGTTCTTTATGGATTGGTATAGAAATCCACTAAAATGTCCAAGCTGCATTAATAGCAAACTTATGAATACTGTAATGAAATTGGATATCATTCCTGGAGTCTTAGCTTCTCCACGCCAGATTTCACCCTTAAACAACTTCGATTTTTTGATAGTCAAAACTGAAGATTCTATAACTAGAATAATCAACAAAAGAATAGTTATTTCTAGCGAGTAAAGGTTTACATTTAGACCCAAATCCAATGCTAAATATATAGAAAACAATAGTATGAAAATGAAGGGGATTAAACCTCTAATTGGGCCGGTTTTGGGATGTAATAATCTGGTCAAAAACCTTCCCCTACCATACCTAAAGTATTGTTTAAAGAGTTTAAAAAAAGTATCTCTAGGATAGTACCAACTCTTAATTTTAGGACTGATAAAAACACTTTCGCCAAAATTCTCTACAAGTCTCAAGTTAAATTCTGAATCTTGATTTGTTATATTTTCAGTATTAAATCCACCAAGCTTTTTCAAATCCTCTGTCCAGAAGCACCCTAAAAATACGGTATCGGCGTACCCTTCATAATCCTCTAACATATACTTTGCCCCTCCGTTTCCAAGGAAACTTCTAGTAGCAAGTGAGACTCCTGCCTGTACCCTGTTCTTTGCCATATATCTTTGAGCACCGCCCACATTTCTTGCTCCTGTTTTTATCAATGTATCAATGCATTGTTCTAAGTAGTCAGAGCTATAAACACAGTGTCCATCAGCACGTAAAAAAACCTCACCCTCAGCCAGACTGATCATTCTATTCAGTGCAAATGATTGGTATTTATCAGGGTTTTCGATCAATTTAATTCTTGGATCATTACTTGCTAACTCTAATACTATCTCTCTGGTTTTATCTGTACTTCCCCCATCTGCTATTAAAATCTCTAGAAGGTTTGGATATTCAGAGGAGAGAAAACCAGATACAACTCTTTCGATATGAGCCTCTTCATTTAGTACAGGTATACCAATAGTTACACTTGGAAAAGAGGTTATTTCGTCTGAATGAGTGATGGAATTACTTTTCTATTCTAATCTGATTAGGCGAATTTACTAAAGGTGTGATAAAAACAGTATCAAATTCTGATTCCACCACTTAATAGATAAAGAACAGCCATTCGTACTGCTACTCCATTTGTAACCTGATCTAAAATTACAGCGCGTTCGCTGTCAGCCACTTCGCTTTGCATTTCCACTCCACGGTTAATAGGCCCCGGATGCATAATTCTAAAATCAGGGTATTTTTCGAGATGCTTCAGCTTTATACCAAAATGCTCATGATATTCTCTTAGAGATGGGAATAGTTCTGTTCCTTCGTCTTGCCTTTCAAGTTGAATTCGCAAGGCCATGGCAACATCACACCAAGCTAACGTCTCTTCCAGATTATAGGATACTTCCACTCCTAAATCTTTTACATGTACCGGCATTAGAGTTTTAGGGCCACAGAGTACTACTTTAGCACCTACCTTGGTTAACCCGATAATATTGGACCGTACTACCCGGCTGTGGGATATATCCCCGATAATCGCAACTTTCTTGCCAGAAAGATCCGGATGCAGCTGCTGCATTGTAAACATATCCAATAGCGCCTGGGTTGGGTGCTCATGCGCTCCGTCACCTGCATTTAAGATGGCAGCATCTACACATTGAGTTAAAAAATGGGGTACTCCAGGACTTTTATGCCGAACTACCACCATATCAATTTTCATCGAGCTAATGTTCTGAATAGTATCTTTTAAGGACTCCCCTTTCTTAGTGCTTGAGGTACTTGCCGAAAAATTCACTACATCAGCTCCCATTCTTTTTTGAGCTAATTCAAATGAAAGCCTTGTTCGTGTACTATTCTCATAAAAGAGATTTACTATAGTTTTGTCTCTGAGGGTAGGAACTTTGGGAACAGGCCGATCCAGTATTTCCCGGAATGATTTAGCCTGATCTAATACGTATAAAATATCTTCTTTTGAATAATCGGTTAACCCAAGCAAGTGTTTCTGATCAAACTGGTAGTTGCCGGAACTCTTACTCATTTTCTACCTCCGCATCAACCAGGTAAACCGCATCTTCTCCATCAAGTTCTTTTACTTTCACCCTTACTTCTTCTTTTGAATGAGTAGGCACATAAATGCCCGTAAAGTCTGGTGCGATGGGAAGCTCCCTGTGCCCTCTGTCTACCATACAACAAAATCTGATAATTCTTGGACGACCATAGCCCATTAATGCATCCATTGCTGAACGAACTGTTCGTCCTGTGAAAAGCACGTCATCTACGAGCACAACATCACGATCATACAAGTCAAAAGGAATCTCGGTCACTTTTACTTCTGGCATCTTCAATTTTGACCGGAAGTCGTCCCTATAAAAGGTCACATCGAGTACCCCAAAATCAATTTTTATACCAAGTTCGCTATTAATACTCTCGATTATTCTCCTTCCCATGTAAACTCCCCGGGTTTGCATCCCGATAATTGCGAGTCTGGAAGGGTCATCGTAGGATTCGAGGAATTGATGAGCAAATCGCAAGTAGGTGCGATTTAAATCCTCTTCAGTCATGATTAATGCTTTCTCCAAGCGGGTAATCTATATGCGTTGAATGGTGGACAAATATAAAATCTTTTATGAAAAATATTATCAGCTTTTAGTTTGAGCAATTCGCTGGTTTTCGACAATTAATTTTGCAGCATTTCCGTCTCCAAAAAGAGGCTCTTGGGGATAGAGTTCTTCTCCTGTTTTTTCTTCCTTCAACAGGCTATCAGCCTCACTAATAATCCTTTCCTTTTTTGCTCCAACAAGAATTACTCCTGCATTTAGTACTTCTGGACGTTCTGTGACTTCTCTCATCAACAATACGGGTTTTTTAAGGCTTGGAGCTTCTTCCTGTATACCTCCACTATCTGTAATAATCAGATCAGATTCGTTCATTAGCCAAACGAATGCTTCATATGGAAGTGGGTCGATAAGGTGAATATTATTGATCCCTCCGAGTAGCTTTAATACCTGTTCCCTGACATTAGGGTTCAAGTGCACCGGGTAAATAATCTGAACCTGATTGAATGATGCTACTTCCCTTAATGCTTCACAAATATTCTTAAAACCCTCACCGAAATTTTCCCTTCGATGCCCGGTTACCAGAACAAGTTTGCTATCGGTATCTATTAATTCATGTAGCTCTTTAATCTCGTCAGTAGTAGCGAGCTTTACTTTTTCAAGTGTGTAATGAAGAGCATCTACTACGGTATTTCCCGTTACAAAAATAGAATTGGGGTCAACACCTTCATCAAGTAAGTTCTGCTTAGCTTGTTGAGTGGGAGCAAAGTTCAAATCAGCAAGGCGACTGGTCAATTGCCTGTTTATCTCTTCCGGAAATGGAGCTGATTTATTAAACGTCCTTAAACCAGCCTCTACATGCCCTACCTTTATTTGCTTATAAAAAGCAGCTAATGATGCAGCTAATGTGGTAGTAGTATCTCCATGTACATATACATAATCCGGATCTACCTCATCAATAACACCAGTTACTCCTTCAAGTATCTTGGATGTCAATTGATCAAGACGCTGATTAGGAATCATCAGGTCTAAATCATAATCCGGGGTGATACTAAAAAAATCTAACACCTGATCCAGCATTTCCCGATGCTGTGCAGTTACACAAACGAATACTTCGAACTCTTTAGGGTACTTCTTAAACTCTTTAATTACCGGAGCCATTTTAATGGCCTCAGGCCGGGTACCAAATACGATAAGTAACTTTTCGGCGTTCATTTTCAATTATAAAATTGAACGAAGGTAAAGAATTAATCAATGGGCAAAAAAGTGTTATTTGTTCTTAAATAACCGTTAAATTGAATCATGAAATTGAATGTATACCTCTTTTTAATAGTTCTGTTTTTGATCTCTTGCAACTCATCCAGTTCAGGAACGGATGACGAGCTGAGAATTATTAACCAACAGTTTGCTCTGGGTATGACTCACAATTCCCATTTGGGAAGAAGTTTCTCGAATCCGGAAAGTGCGTTTAGTGCTACTATTACGTTTGAGTTTTTTCTTGCTGAAAACACTAATCAAGAAGATATTTACGCATTCCAGATAGTAGATGAAGAAGGTGAAGGATGGGAGTATAATACAGCAGAAGTAAGTGCGGCTTATGATGAAGAAAACCATAGTCTGGTTTTTTCAGATTTAGAACTTCGGATATTTGATTCTATAAATAACCGACTTTTAAAAGCCCAATTTCTTGATGAAAATGGAAATTTGGTAAGAGAAAAAGGATTTACACTGGATAATAATTTTCCTCTCCCGGCAACATCTACTGTCCAGAATGAGACAGGTTCTTCTTTCGATATTGTTTTAGACTTCTACAATACCCCTTATGATGGTGGATCTATCCCCTTCAACATTACCATCTACAACACAATGTTTACCAGCAACACCTTTGTGTTATCATGGTTGAACGAAAACGAAGAAACTATAGGTCAAAATTTCTTTGGTTTTGATACCTTTACAGAGGTTTCACCGGGAGATTGGTCGATAACCATTGCAAATGATGATATTCCTGCTGGTGCTACCGATTATTACTTCACTATTCTTCGGGGATGGTATACTAGGGGAGGCATTTTGTTTACCAATATTGGTGAGCTTTCTGAATCACTTCAACAATAGTAAAAAGCCAGAAGGCTTCTTTCATTTCGCAGCCATTCTCGGTATTTTTGCGCTCCCTATTTTTGGAGTAACCTAAATTTTTAAACCGACTTTTTTTCCATGAAAATCCACGAGTATCAAGCCAAAGAAATTTTAAAAAGCTATGGCGTAGCTGTTCCTGATGGTATTGCTGCATTAACAGTTGATGAAGCAGTAAAAGCCGCAGAAACTTTGAAAGATGACGGTGCTACTCTTTTTGTTGTAAAAGCTCAAATTCATGCTGGTGGACGGGGAAAAGGGCGTACTAAAAAGAACAATGCCAAAGGTGTTATCCTTTGCAGATCGGTTGAAGAAGTAAAAGAAGCAGCTGAGTCTCTTCTTGGAGATGTACTAGTTACTATCCAAACAGGCGAGGAAGGTCAACTTGTTCAGAGATTGTATGTAACTGATGGTGTTGATATTGAAAAAGAATTCTACTTAGGGATTCTGCTTGACCGTGGGGTATCAAAAAATGTGATTATGGTTTCTACCGAAGGTGGTGTTGAAATCGAAAAAGTTGCTGAAGAAACTCCTGAAAAAATCATTAAGGAATGGGTTGAACCGGGAATGCCTTTGCAAGTAAACCAGGCCCGGCATTTGGCCTTTGCTCTTGGCTTAGAGGGTGATGCACTTAAGAAGGCGATCAAATTCATTATGGCTATCTATAATGCCTATCTGGAAATCGATTCTGATATGTTCGAAATCAATCCACTTATCCTTACCCCCGATAATGATATCCTTGCTCTGGATGCTAAAGTCACCTTGGATGGAAATGCATTATTCCGTCACAAAGATTTAGCTGAGTTGAAAGATGAGTCGGAAGAAGATCCATTTGAATTAGAAGCTCAAAAGTACAACCTCAACTATATCAAACTGGATGGTAATGTTGGGTGTATGGTGAATGGAGCAGGATTAGCAATGGCTACTATGGATATCATCAAACTTTCGGGAGGAGAGCCTGCTAACTTCCTGGATGTAGGTGGGGGCGCTAATGTTGAAACCGTAAAAAATGGTTTCCGGATTATTCTGGACGATCCAAATGTGAAAGCAATTCTGATCAATATTTTTGGTGGAATTGTTCGCTGTGACCGGGTAGCAAACGGAGTTATCGAAGCAGTAAAAGATCCCGAAATTGCAGCTAAAGTGGAAAATGTACCTATCATCGTACGGCTTCAAGGAACTAATGCAGCCGAAGCAAAAGAGATTATTGATAACTCTGGCTTAAATGTAATTTCAGCTGTGCTACTGAAAGAGGCCGCGGAAGAAGTTTCTAAGGTTCTGGCTTAATTTTCTTACAAACCTATTAATCACTTTACAAATACATTTTTGCTATTAAGCACCTATTTCCTTTTTATATAGTTGAAAACAATTGCTAATAGTAGATTAATGGGTAATGAAGCGTATTTTGATAAGTGGAAAGTAGGAAGCAAAAACTTATCTGGCGATAAAATTATTAAGGTTTATCACAGAAAAGAAAAAAAATTTCTTATTTATGAAACTGAAAAATCAGATTTGGTTTCATTCAATACAATTCCCAATAGCCACTATTCCAAAAACTTAATATTAATAGAAAAAGAGTTAAGTTTAATTAAAGGGCTCCTTCGTCGTAAAAGCCAAAAAAAAATTTTCAATCCTCGAATAGCTGCTGCAATTAAGTGTGCATTTTATGACGAAGTTAAAACCTCAAAAATAATTATAGAAGATGTATTAGGTTCAATCGCTAAATATAAGGTGCGTAGAGGTAGGCTAGTTTATCTATTTGGATCCATATGCCTTGGAGTACTCATCGTCGTCTTAAGTTCTCTTCTACAGTTCGAATCTACAGTACCTATAACTCTATTCCATATTATGCTTTTCAGTGTTTTAGGGGGCTTTCTATCTATTTCAACTAACTTGAAGAATATTGAGATTGATATAGAAAGTGCAAATAATTATATCCATTTCATTACCGGAATGACGAGAATTATGATCTCTATTATTTCTGGATTCTTAGCCTCTTATGTCATAGAAAGCGGTTTAGTTTTGAAAAGTATAATTAACCCTGAAAATAAGATTGAGCTCGTACTTGTTTTAATTGCTACATCAGGTTTCAGTGAAAGATTAATTCCAAATATTCTTGAAAAATTTGGAAATTCGGTAAATAATTAATTCATTATCTATGTCCCTACCGCTTCCACATAAAGTATATATAATTATGAAAGACGAAGGAAATATTAAGTAATCACAAACAAATGAAAGACGAAAATTAATACCAGCCCGACCAAAAGTCGGGCTGTTTTTATTTAGTGAACCTGAAGCACCCCATCCATTACTTCACGGTAGAAACTCTCATACATTCCAACCACTAAGTCCTGGTTAAATAGCTCAGCTCTCTTTCGGGCATTTGTTGATAGAGTATCATGTAATTCCGGGTTCGTAAGAATATTTACAGCATAATCTGCCATACATTGAGTATCATCAAGATCACATAAATAGCCAGTTTCGCCATCCACATTTACTTCCGGAAGACCACCAATATTGGAGCTAATGACGGGTACTGAACAACTCATTGCTTCCAGAGCAGCTAATCCAAAGGTTTCAGAACCAGAGGGGATTAAAAACAGGTCAGCTATAGATAATACTTCTTCTACTTCGTCCAGTTTTCCTAAAAAACGGGTATGCTCACAAATTCCGAGTTCACGGCACTGCTGCTCAGCTTTCTGTCTATCTGGTCCATCACCAACGAGTAATAGCTTTGCTCCAATACCATGTTCGAGAATTTTAGAGAACACAGTAATTACTTCCGGAACTCTTTTTACCCTTCGGAAATTGGACACATGAACTACTACTTTCTCTCCATCAGGGCAGATAGCTTTTTTAAAATGGCTTTTGTTAGACTTCTTGAATCTGCTTAGATCTATAAAGTTTGGAATTACTCTAATGTCCTGATCAATTTCAAAATTCTTGCACGTCTCTTCTCTCAGATAATCTGAAACTGCCGTTACCCCGTCACTTTTGTCAATAGAAAACTCGACCACATGCTTATAGCTTGGGTCTTTTCCAACCAGGGTAATGTCTGTGCCATGAAGTGTTGTAACAATAGGCACAGTTTTGCCCTTTTCCATCATAATCTGCTTTGCCAGGTAAGCACTTGTTGCATGCGGAAGAGCATAATGGACGTGAAGCAAATCGAGGTTTTCATACTCGATCAAGTTTACCATTTGCGATGCCAGCGCTAGTGCATAGGGCGGGTATTCAAACAATGGATAGGAATTTATAGATACTTCATGATAAGTAATGTTTGTATCCAGGGTCTCAAGTCGGGCGGGGCGTGCATAACTGAGCACATGAATTTTATGCCCTTTCATTGCCAGTACCTTTGCCAATTCTGTGGCAACCACACCGCTTCCCCCAAAAGTAGGATAACAAACTATTCCAATATTCATGTATTAATGCTCCACTAAATATGAGCCAAAAAAATAAAGATTCTTAGGTTTATTATTCTCATTCAAAACATCCTTTAACACCTCAATGAACGTACAAATATTTCGAACCGTGCCTGTATTCTTTATATTTGCCTCCCAAACTGAAATTTATAAGTAAATGCATGGCAGGACATTCCAAATGGGCGAACATTCGCCATAAGAAAGCAAAAGAAGACGCCAAGCGTTCAAAAGTATTTACAAAAATAATTAAGGAGCTCACTATCTCTGCGAGGGAAGGTGGTAGCGACCCATCGGGAAATCCTCGCCTATCCCTTGCTATCGAAAATGCCAAGGCAGCGAATTTACCTAAAGACAACATGGAGCGCGCTATCAAGCGTGGAGCCGGTGAACTGGATGACGGTTCCTCTTATGAAGAGGTAACATTTGAAGGCTATGGCCCGGGAGGAATTGCTTATTATATAGAAGCAGCAACTGATAACAACAACCGAACCGTTGGAGAAATTCGGCACATTTTCACTAAACATGGTGGTAATATGGGTACGAACGGGTCTGTTGGTTTCTTATTTGAGCAAAAAGGAATGATACAAATCCCATCAGAGGGAGTGGATGAAGATGAATTAATGATGGAAGCACTTGAAGTGGGTGCTGAAGATGTAAAAGCTGAAGATGACTATTTCATTGTTTATTCAGAACGAAATGAGCTTTTTAACGTTCGAAACACTCTCGAGCAAAAGGGGTTCAACATTGAATCTGCAGAACTTATTAGAGAAGCAACCACAGAAACAAAAGTAGACACCGAAACTGCTTTATCAAATTTTAAAATGATGGAAAAATTTGAAGAGAATGATGACGTTTCAAATGTGTTTACTAATATGTTAATGGATGACGAAACATTGGCGGTTGCCGAGGAATTATAATAGAACATGAACATCTCTTTTGCTTATATATTAATAGTTCTTCTTTTAGCCGACCCTGGTAACAGTGATGCTAAAAAAGGAAATGATGCATATGAAAAAGGTGATTACGCAAAAGCTGAAGAATTGTACAGGGCATCTATTGAAACAGACCCGGAAAACGCGGAAGTCTATTTTAATCTTGCTAATGCGCTAGCTAAACAAGGGAAAACAGAGGAAGCTATTCAAACTTACATGGAATATCGCTCTATGGCCGATTCTCCTGAAAAGAAAGCGTTGGCAGAATATAACATCGGTTCAGTACTAGCTCAGGGTCAACAATGGAAACCTGCTTCACAACACTTTCGAAATTCACTTAAGCTTAATCCGACCGATCAGGAAGCCAAGCACAATTTTGAAAGAGCTATGATCGAATCGAGTAAGCAGAATGAGCAACAGCAGCAAGAGCAACAACAAAATCAGGATCAGGAACCACCCAGTGAATATGCGAAGGCAATGAAAAAAAGAGCCGAACAATTAGTCGGTGAGCGAAAGTACCAGGAAGCTCTTAAGATCATGCAAGAAGCACTAAATGCTGATCCTACTGTTCAAAACTTTAACGATTTCATCAAGCGTATTAGTGATGTAAGTCAAATTGACTCCTAACGACTATGAAGTATTTACTACTACTTTTTTCCTTTCTAATGATCTCTGTCACTGCCCAGTCGCAAACAGCAGATGATTATTTTCACGGTAGTGCACAATCATTTATTAATTATGACCTCCCGGGAGCAATTGCTCAAGCTCAACAAGGTTTGGCACGATACCCTAATGACCCTAAACTCAATGCCTTGCTAGAAAAACTGGAAGAAGAACAAGAGAAACAACAACAGCAACAGCAAAACCAGGATCAGCAGCAAAACGATCAACAAGAGCAAAATCAGGACCAGCAAGAACAGCAAAACGAAGACCAACAACAGAATGATCAGCAACAAGAAAATGAGCAAGAGGAGCAACCTCAGGAAGAACAGCAACAGCAGCCTCAGGAGCCAAAGGAAATAACGAAAGAAGAGGCTCAAAAAATCTTGCAAGCCTTAGCTCAAAAAGAGAAAGAGTTACTGAAGGAATTCAAAAAGAAAAAGAAGCAGGGAACGGCTACCCATGATAAGGACTGGTAAAAGCACCTTTTTCATATCGTTTTATATTTTTCTCTTCCTGTTGTCAGCCAGAGTTATTGCTCAGGATATAACGATTGATGCATCGCTTACACAAACCAAGATTTTTTCTGGGGAAAATGTTCGGTTAGATATCAAGGTATCCGGACAATCCATCAATTCCATTAACCGACCTACCATCCCCAATATAGATGGCTTGCGTTGGCTAAGTGGAAGCACCAGTACCTCTCAAAATTTTTCTTATGTAAATGGGCGACCTTCTGTGGCTTATACCTATGGCTATCAGTTTATTGCCCAAGCTCCTGGAAATTATACGCTGCCAGCTTTAGAGTTTACTGTGAATGGAGAGAATTATCAAACCAATGAGATTTCATTTGAAGTTCTGGACCCTAAAACGATTGATACCGGCGAAGCAGAACGATCTCCCGAAATTTATCTAAGGCTTGAGCCAAATACTCAGAACCCTGTTGTTGGTGAACAGGTAATCGCTGATATCGTTCTTTATTTTAAATCGGAAGTAGAAGTGTCTTCCTACCAGGCTTCCCCTGGCTGGAAAGCAGAAGGTTTCTGGAAGGAAGAACTCGAAAACAGGCAACAGGCACGTACTACCACTACTATTATTAATGGCGTTCGGTATCAGAGAGCGGTATTACTTCAGTATGCAATCTTTCCAACTAAATCCGGTGAATTAACCCTTAGCCCTTTTGAAGTGGTAGTTCAGGTGCGTCAACGCAACCGGCGTCGGGATATCTTTAGTTTTGGACTTGGCCAGGAGCGTAAAGAACTCCAAACCCTTCCTGTTGATATTGTAGTTCAACAACTTCCCCAACTTAATGATGCTGATTTTTTGGGAGGTGTTGGAAGTTTTTCTATCACAAGAAGTATAAATCCTGGAAAAGCATATGTGGGAGAAAGTGTAGAAGTAGTCACAACTATTACAGGACAAGGTAATATTCCGCTTATCGTAAAACCTGAGTATTCATACCCTGAAACCCTGGAGCTCTACAATCCACAGGAAAATTCTACCATTACACGATCAGGTCAACAAATTGGTGGAACAAAAATATTTACTGATATACTTATTGCGAGAAATGAGGGTTCGTTCAAAATACCTGAAGTAAGGATGGCTTACTTTAATCCTGAGACAAACAGATATAATACGATTAGTTTACCGGAGCTGACTCTTGAAGCAGAACGAGACCCGCGGGCAACAGCTATTTCTACCAATGAACTTCGTTTTAATGTAAATCCAATTACCGGTTTAGCAAACTGGACAAGCATGGAGCAAGCAAGATTGCATACCAAATCCTGGATATGGTTACTTCTTTTTTCTCCTTTTTTATTATTAGGTGGTGCATTTCTGCTTAAGACTTATTCTGAGAAGATGAGCACTGATACTGCTTTTTCCCGATCTCAAAAAGCACGCAAAAAGGCTGTTGAAGAGCTCGATCTGGCGAAAAATAATAGCGATATCAAACAAGGGTACAACCATATACAAAAGGCCCTCAATCAGTTCATAGCTGATAAACTCAACCTTCCTCTCGCCGGACTGTCGATACAAGAATTATGCGATCATATTTCTAAACGGGGAGACTCTGATTCGGCAAACGAAATAAGAAGACTCCTGGAAAAATGTGATACCATAGCTTATGCGCCTAACACCTCACAGGATGATCTTGAATTAGACATTCAAAAAGCAGAAGAACTTATCAAAAAATTAGGCGGGCTATAATGAAGAAGCTGAGTATTCTTCTTTTGAGTTTAATGATAACGGTATTAGGAAAGGCACAGGAAAGTGCCCAATTGCTCTTTGATCAGGCAAATACTCTGCTCGAAGAAAGCGAGTACTACGATGCACTTAATCAATACCGGAATATTGAATCCATGAATATGGTATCCGGTGCATTATTCCTAAATATGGGAATTGCAGCCACGCAAATAGATTCAATTGGTCTTGCTAAATATTACTTCCTAAAAGCTAGCTCTTTTCCAACCACAAAATCTTCTGCCCTTGAAGCATTACAATATGTTGAATCACAATTCAGCAGACAATCTGCAATGCTCCCAAAACTACCATGGGACCGTGCTGTTGACTGGCTAAAGGAAGAACCCACTTCTACAGGTGTTTTTCTAATTGGCTTTATTCTTCTGTTTTGCACACTAATCTTAATCCTTCTTCGGTGGTTTACCACACTAAATCCTAAGAGGTATAGAGCCATTTTGTTATCGATGCTAATACCCGGAGTGTTGCTAGTATTACTCGCATTTTATGTGGACTACGTTGATTACAGATATAGTCAGGCTGTTATTATAGAGAATGAGATCCAGGTTCGGCAGCGGCCTGATGATGCTTCTGAATTAGTAAGCCTGGCTTACGAAGGTTATGAAATAACTGTTGATGAATCATTGAGTTCTGAGCATGATAATTGGCTTTATATTAGATTGGGCAACGGCCAATTTGGATGGATACATACACAAGGAGTCAAAATTTTATAAAGAACAAACTATGAGTACACCTCAAGCATATATCGAAACTAACCAAGATAGATTTTTAGAAGAACTACTAGACCTACTCAGGATTCCCAGTATAAGTACTGATTCAACAAAGAAAGAAGCGATTCAAAAAGCAGCTAATTTCCTTATTGAACAACTCCACTCACTCGAATTGAGTCGGGTCGAACTTTTCGAAACTCCCGGAAACCCTATTGTTTATGGTGAACACTGTCCTTACCCTGACCGACCAACAGTTTTAGTATATGGTCATTACGATGTTCAACCATCTGATCCTGATGAACTTTGGGATACACCAGCATTTGAACCAACCATAAAAAATGGGAATATCTATGCACGTGGTGCAAGTGATGACAAGGGCCAGGCGTTTACTCATGTAAAGGCAATAGAATCCTTTGTAAAATCAGGAAATCCGATACCAGTAAACGTAAAGTTTATCCTGGAAGGAGAAGAAGAAATCGGTTCTCCAAACCTCGTTCCATTTCTCGAAACCCATAAAGAGTTGCTTGCTTGTGATATGGTGCTAATCTCAGATACAGCCATGTTTGGCAAAGATCAGCCATCTATTACTTATGGGCTTCGAGGGCTGGCTTATATGGAGGTAGAAGTGATTGGCCCCAATCGTGATTTGCATTCTGGAGTTTATGGTGGAGCTGTAGAAAATCCTTTGAATGTATTATGTGAGATGGTGTCCAAATTGAAGGACGAAAACGGAGTTATTCAAATTCCTGGTTTCTATGACTCTGTAGTCCCACTAACTCAAGCCGACCGTGATGCTTCTGCCTCTCTTCCCTTTGATGAAGAAGCATATAAAAAATCACTCGATATTGAAGCTGTTCATGGTGAAAGTGGATATACTACCCTGGAAAGAGCTTCAGCACGTCCTACTCTCGATGTAAATGGAATATGGGGAGGATACCAAGGAGAAGGAGCAAAAACAGTACTCCCATCAAAAGCCGGAGCAAAAATCAGCATGCGACTGGTACCTGATCAACATCCAAAAGAGATTGCCCGATTGTTTAAAGAATACTTTGAAAGCATCGCACCTGAAACTGTGAAAGTTACCGTAACAGAGCACCATGGAGGCTTTGCTTCTATAACGAATCTGGATTTTTACGGATTAAAAGCCGGTGCAAAAGCATTCGAAGAGGTATATGAAAAAGAGGTACTATTCTCCAGAGAAGGCGGATCAATCCCTATTGTTGCTGACTTTAAACGAGTATTAGGAGTAGAGTCAATCCTGATGGGTTTTGGGCTTACCAGCAATGCTATACATTCACCTAACGAACATTTCTCAATAGAAGATTTTTACAGAGGGATTAAAACCTCTGCTCGCTTTTTTGAGTTGCTCCCAGAGTTTAGCTCTTAAAAATTCGTCATATATAAGATTGGTAGATCACTTTCGAAATCATACAGCGTAAGTCTTCGAAGGTTGTAGTATCCTTCCCAATAGCTTCTCAGAGATTGAACATAGCTTCTTCTAGAGCTGTCTTTCTGGTTCTGAGCAATAAACAGATCTGTTACATCAATTCTACCGATCAGGTATCGGTTTTTGGCTACATCATATCTCCTAGCTGCGATATCATCAGAGATCCTTGCCAATTCTACCTGATCTCTAAGCTGAGGGAATTCGCGAACCGTACTTTGTACACTTAGCTCAAACCTTAGCTTATCATAAGCAATAGTGTTAGCGGTTTCTTGCTGTAGGTTTCTTGCTGATCGAATCTCGGCCAGGTTCTTTCCCCAATTAAACAAGGGTATCTGAAAGCTAAGCGTAAAAAATTGTCGGTTTTGAGGGTCTTCGTATAATTCTGAAAATTCAGTGGAAGTTTGGTTTAACCCAAAATCAGCTCTCAATGTAGCTGAGAACCCAGTATTTCTTTTGGCTTGCTCATATGCCTGATCAGCGAGCAATTCATTTAACTCAAACTGCAGGGACGCACTATTATTCTCAAGAGCCAGGTTTAATGCTTTATCAACATCTACGTTAACTATTGGTGCAACGGATGGCACAACAATTTCAAGTTCTACATTATCATCAATCCCAAGTAGTGCTTTAAAATTCTCCTCTGCTCTTAGATAACTTAACTGAGCGGTAGTTAATGAAGCAGTTGCATTCCGATACTCAAGCTCACTTTGAAGTAATTCATTTTCTGCAATGTTACCTACCTGAAAGCGCCCTTGTGAAATATTATATATAGAGTCGTTTACTGTAACGTTAAACTCCGAAACTTCTACGTTTATCTTAGCTAGCAACAAATCGAAAAAACTCTGGGTCACTGTAAAAGCGATAGTTTCCATATCCTCGATATACTGCTTTTGAGCTATCTGATATCGAAGTGGCTCGGTTCTGTTATTCCATTTTAATGAGTTAAATTGAAATATAGGTTGACGAAAACTGGCGATAAGCGGTGTACTTTGCCACAAATAAGTATTCTCATCTTGGAAAATTCCAAGACGTGTTATTCCAGATGAAAGAGAGAGATTTCCCCCGGTTGGAAGGATACTTTGATTTATAGATAAGGCCGCTGAAGCTTCGGATTGAGTTCTTGAAGAAAAGGTAATTGTACCATCATCGAGAGTATTAGAAAAGATAGACTTATTATAATTTGGCGCATCTCCGGCTAATGTGAAGCTTGGTAATAAATCAGCCCTGAATGATTTATATCTCCACTTGGCTGACAAAATTGAAAATCGAGCTGCTCGTGAAAGCGGACTATTCTGCTTTGCATACTCAATACTCTGTTCCAGAGTAAGTACCTGCTGCTGAGCGTCAACACTTCTGGTTGGCACTACCAATAAAAGTAAGATTGTGACTAGTAATACAGATTTATTCATGGCGTAATGCGTGTACTGGGTCTTGTTGTGCTGCTCTTTTTGCTGGGAAATAACCAAAAACTACTCCAATGATGAGGGCTACCCCAAAGGAAATTACAATAGACATAGGCGTTACTATTGTTGCTATCTCGGCTGAGAGCTGAATTGCAAAGCTAAAGCCCATACCAAGAATAATACCGAGCACCCCTCCGGTTATACTTATTGCTAGCGCCTCTGTTAAAAACTGAAGTTCGATATCCTTCTTTTGTGCCCCTACTGCCATCCTTACACCAATCTCACGATAACGTTCAACTACCGAGGCAAGCATGATATTCATGATTCCAATCCCGCCTACAATCAGAGATATTGACGCAATGGATGATAACACTATATTGAAAATTCGCTTTGTTCTCTGCTCCTGCTGTAGTAGTTGCTCAGGAACAATGATCTCGAAATCAACCACCTCATTATGACGCCTCTTTAACATTCTGGAGAGTACATCGGCGATAGAAACACTAAATTTTGAATCAGTAACTCGAACAATGAGCTTGTCCAATTGATTATAGTTCACATCTCCTTCTTCCTCTTCCTCATCGGCCCCCCCAAAAATAATTACACGTCCTCCAAAACCGCCCGCACTAGCATCTATATCATCTTTAGTAACCAATGCTCTGTTCTTGAAGCGAAGCAAGAGTGTTGTAGCAGGCATAAATATATCCAGGTTGTAATTCCTGATACCAAGGCTTTCGATGTTTTCAGTTGAAAGCTCTTTTTTTTCGAGAACTCCAATAACAGTAAGCCAGAGGTTTCCAACTTTAATTTTCTTCCCGATGGGCTCTTCTCCTGCAAAAAATTTGGTTCGAACATCACTGCCTATAATAGCAACAGGCTCTGCGTTCTGAATCTGTAAGTCCGAAAAATTGCTGCCGTTCTGAATATCGAAATTGCTGATGAAGAAGTACTCGTCATTTACCCCAACTACTTTACCACTCCTCATTCTGGCATTCCGAATAAAATTTGTCTCAAATATGATTTCAGGACTTACATATTCTACTTCTGGTACATATTCTTTTATACTGTTCAAGTCATGAAGTGAAAGCCCGGGAGAATACCTTTTGATATCGCTCTCTCCCTCATTTGCGTCTGTTAAGGATCCTTCAAATTGCTCCAGCACGGGCTGTACAATAACATTGTTGGTTCCAAGCAACTGCATTTGCGCCAGCACCTCTTGTTGAGCTCCCGTACCTATTGCAAGCATCGCGATTACTGAGGCAACACCAAAAATAATTCCCAATGAAGTGAGAAAAGCGCGCAGTTTATTCCTCTGTATTGCCTCAATGGCGATATCAAAATTGTAGAGTAGTTTTTGTAACACTGAGCGCTAGTTTTGGGTGATTTGTTCGCTCAGCATAAGTCTTTTGATCCCTGAGGTATCACTTGGGACCGTCAAAAATAACTGGTCTTCGGTTGAAACACCCCGATGTATAATCACCGAGTTGTCATTTATAAGCCCAAGCTCCACTTGTTGCATTACTGGAGAAATACCATCTCTTATAAAAACAAAACTTAGTGAATCTACAGCATGTACAGCTTCCAGTGGGACATGTAAGACTTCTTCAATTTGATCGATTAAAATCTTGTTGCTCGTCGTCATGGCGGGGCGAAGCAAGCTGTCGCTTTCGTTAACCTCAATAGTTACTTCGAATACTTTGGAATCATAGTTCTTTCTTTGCTCTCCAATATTGGCAACATCGGTCACAATTCCTGTTAATCGTTTATCAGGAACTGCATCCAGCCCAATTTGCACTATCTGACCAACTTCTACTTTTTGGATATCTACCTCATTTACATAGGTAACTGATTCCATAATAGTGAAGTCAGGAAGTTCAGCTACTACCGGACTCCATGCACTGATTTGTTCTCCCTCTGTGATTTTGGCTCCATTCCAGTTTCTTCTGTAAATCACCATCCCTTTATCCGGAGCAAATACTGTGAATTCACCCATCAACTCACGAATTTTATTAATCTCGTTCTGCTTTTTGGTTAATTCTGTTTCTACTTCTCTAAGTTTGGCCTCGGCCTGCTTAACCTTTGTATCATAGTTTTTAAGTTCCTGAGCCAATTGCCGAGTGGCTTTATCCAAATCAATTTCTGCCTGCCTTTGTACAGCAGGAGATTCATACTTGGACTGATCTACGGCAATTTGCCGCTCTTCCAATGCAAATTCGAGATTTATAAGATTATCTCGTGCTTGAGAAAGTTCCAGGGTACTATCCAATTGAGCCTGTGTAACCTGAGATTGAGCTGATTGAAGATCTAATTGAGCATCCTGTAGCTTTCCCATAATCTCCGAGCGATCGAGTTCGGCAACAAAATCACCTTTTTCAACAATAGTGCCCTCAGGAATGAGGCGCTGTATCCTCATGTTGTTTACTCTGAAATCTCGAACACCCTGGGGCCCTTTAATTTCTGTAGAGTTCTTTGCCCTAAGCTCTCCGGTTGTAGTTACATCTACAACAAATTCACCTACTGTAGGTGTAGCGAACAGCTCTGTATTTTCTGAGTTATCTCTCGATGTCAGAAACCAGGCTGTGGTAACGACTAAAACGATTATAACTGGAATTATAATTTTCTTTTGCATGGATAGAGTAATGAGTTATTAACAGCTTAAGATATGCCGATTTGTAAGAAGACGGCCGACAACCAAAAAAAGTTTTACAACTTTTGGTAACAAAAAGTAAAAACTAAAAATCCAGCAATCCCGTTTCCAGATCATATTTCGTTGCGGGTTGAGAATAATCAAGAATTGATTTAGGGTCATTATTCTCGTCGACAATCACAACTCTTGGCTTGTGCTCCCTTGCTTCTTCCGGAGACATCTCCGCATAACTTATTACAATAATGCGATCATCCACCTGAGTAAGTCTTGCTGCCGCACCATTTAGGCAACATACTCGACTTCCTCTCTCTCCCGGTATCGTATACGTTTCCAGACGGTTACCGTTGGTAATATTTAGTACCTGTACTTTTTCATAAGGAAGAAGATTGGCTGCATCCAACAAGTCCTGGTCGATAGTGATACTACCTTCATACATAAGGTTAGCTTCAGTAACCTTTAATTGGTGCAATTTAGATTTGAACATTGTTAGCTTCATTGCCTAACACTCGAATATTATATTATCAATCAACCTTGTTTTACCCAGATAAACTGCACCAGCAATTAGGTACGTCTCTCCTTTTTTGAGTTGTGAAACAGGAGTAAGTTTATCCATAGAATAAACGCAAAGATAATCATTTTTAAAGCCTAATGCTTCTAGCTCGTTTTGCTGTTGCTCTAACATTAATTTAGGCTCCAACAATCCAGCCTTAATTTCCCTGACTGCTATTTTCATTAATTCGTACATCTTTGGAGCCCTCTCTCTCTCTTGATCCGATAAATAAGCGTTCCTACTACTTAAAGCCAATCCATCCTCAGCTCGCTCGATAGGAGCCATAACAAGCTTTAAATTGTGATTAAACTCTTCAACCATTTGGTTTATAATCAAAAACTGTTGGTAATCTTTTTGGCCAAATACTGAATAATCCGGCTGTACAATATTGAATAACTTATTTACCACCAGCACAATACCTTCAAAATATCCCGGTCTGCTCCCCCCATCCAGGTGATCGTTGAGTCCATCTATTTCGATACTCAGATATTTTTTATCGGCACCATACATGATCTCATCGGAAGGAGTAAATACAATCGACACCCCTTCCTCTTCACAAAAAGTGAGGTCTCGGTCTAACGTTCGGGGATAGCTTCCAAAATCTTCATTAGGTCCAAATTGCTCCGGATTCACATAAATAGAAACGACTACTTCATCTGCATAATCTTTTGCCAACCGAAATAGAGATAAATGACCTTGATGCAAAGCCCCCATAGTAGGAACGAATGCCATTGTCTTGCCTGCCATTTGATACGCTTTTACCAGGCTTCTTACTTCAGATATTTCTTTTACTATATGCATGTTATCAAAAAAAGAGACGTCAGGACGACGTCTCATAATCAATGCTTAGGTTCAGTAATGCTTATACAGAACGTTCCAGGTCAAAGTTTTCAAGTATTTCTTTTACCCGATTTACAAATGCCCCCCCATGGGCGCCGTCAATTATCCTGTGATCGTAACTCATTGACAGAAACATCATCTGACGAATTCCGATTACATCACCTTCACTCGTTTCGATAACTACCGGACGCTTTACAATTGCTCCTGTACCAATGATAGCTACCTGCGGCTGATTTATGATAGGAGTACCCATCAGGTTGCCAACACTTCCATAATTTGTGAGGGTGATGGTACCACCAACCAGATCATCAGGGCTTAATTTTTTACTTCTGGCTTTAGCAGCTACTTCGTTTACTGATTCAGCCAGCCCGACAAGATTTTTCTGCTGTGATTTTTTAATTACCGGAACTATGAGCCCGCCTTCTCCTCCGGTACCTAATGCTACTGCAAGACCAAAGTTAATGTCCTTTTTTAGAAGAATATTGTCACCATCTACTGAGCTGTTCATCATCGGAAATTCCAGCATAGCTTTGATGATGGCTTCTACAAATAGTGGAGTAAACGTAAGTTTGATCCCTGTTTTCTCCAGAAATTTATTTTTGTTGGCGTTTCTCCATTTCACCATGTTGGTAACATCAACTTCGGCAAAAGTAGTAACGTGTGCTGAGGTCTGCTTAGATCGTACCATATGCTCTGCGATCATCTTTCGCATACGATCCATTTTGATTACTTCTACATCACCAGTTGGAGAATGACTTACATTTAGTTCTCCTGCATGGATAGAACCATCAGATGATTTAGTAGCCGTTTTTGGCTGACTTGCTGCTGCTGGCTTAGGCTGGCTGATAGCGCTCCCTCTCGAACTTACATAGGCCAAAATATCTTTTTTCGATACTCTACCTCCCTGCCCTGTTCCTTCAATAGATTCCAATTCCTGAACAGAAATACCTTCTTCTTTTGCAATAGATCTTACAAGAGGTGAGAAAAATTTACCACTACTACTTTCTCTTGGGATATCACCTGCAGGAGTAGCGCCGCCTCCGTTTTCAATTAGGTCTTCCGGTCTCATTTGCGCTACATCTTCTTTAGTTATTGCAGCTTTTGCAGGTTTATTTTCTTGTTTTGGAGCAGGAGCTTTTACTGTGGTAGCTTCTCCTGTAGCAATTACCGCTATTACCTGACCCACTTCAATTGTTTCATCAGCTTCTGCTCTAATCTCTACGAGGGTACCTGCAGCAGGTGAAGGCACCTCACTATCCACTTTATCGGTCGAGATTTCCAGTAAGGTTTCATCTTCTTCGACCAAATCACCAATATTTTTCGACCACTCGATCACTGTAGCCTCTACTACCGATTCTCCCATTTGAGGCATTACTACTTCAATCCGTTCACCACCCGAAATTTCAACAACAGTTTCAGTTTGAACCTCTTCTACTTTCGTCTCTTCCTGAACAGCCACAGCAGCTGGTGCTGCTTCAGGAGCAACGACTTCTTCTTTTACTTCGGGTGCCGGAGTAGCAACAGGCTCGGCAGCACTAGCATCTGTTTCAATAATAGCAATTGGCTTACCAACTTCGATTGTATCTCCTTCTTCTACTAAAATCTCAACTAACACACCTGCTTCGGGAGAAGGCACTTCACTATCCACTTTATCGGTAGCGATTTCCAGCAAGGTCTCATCTACTTCTATTGTATCCCCTACACTTTTTGACCATTCAATAACGGTACCTTCCATTACTGATTCACCCATCTGGGGCATTACTACTTCGACCTTAGCCATAGTTAAATTCTTTTATGCCGGAGCGGCTTTTATTATTGAAAAACAGGAGTGTAAAGTTCTGGATAAAATCGAACAGATCAAAACATTGAAACACCTTCTATCATATCTAAAAAGCGCTTTTAAAAACTTACTAACTAGTCAGTTCAGCGCGAAAATCAGAAAAACTTACTATATAGTAAGTTACCGATTTAACGCCTGATCTAAATCCCCGATTAGATCATCAATATGCTCAAGCCCTACACTAAATCTTATCAAATTTTCCGGAGTAGTTGATGTCTCACTTTCACTTGACCTTCTATGCTCCCAAAGACTTTCTATGCCTCCTAAACTGGTGGCTCTTCTGATTATCTTAGAACTGGCTACCACTTTTAGTGTTTCTTCAAAACTTCCTTTATAGAGGAAAGAAATCATGCCACTAAAGCCTTTCATTTGAGCTTTAGCTATTTCATGATTTGGATGATTCGTTAACCCAGGGTAATTCACTTTCTCGATGCTCCTCTGCGTGACGAGAAACTCAGCCACTTTTAAGGCATTTTCATTATGCACTCTCATCCTAACTGGAAAGCTCTTAATGCTTCGACTTAATAACCAGCAATCTCTTGGTGAAGGTACTGCGCCCTGGCTTTTTTGAATAGCTCTTATTCCGTCAAAGAAGTCATCTGGCTTCCTGGTGACGATAGCTCCGCCCAAAATATCGGAATGACCACCCAGGTATTTACTAGTAGAATGCATAACCAGGTCGGCGCCATATTCGATAGGATTTGTATTGTAAGGAGTGGCAAAGGTATTGTCTGCACAAACTAGTGCTCCTTTACTATGTGCTACTCTGATTGCTTTTTCCAAATCAGTAACTAAGAGTAATGGATTTGAAGGGGTTTCAAGAATAACAAGTTGAGTATTTTCCTTAAATGCAGATGCATAGGCTTCCAAATCGGTAGTATCTACAGCTGAATATGTAACCTCCCAACGCTCGCTATACAATTCGAGAAGGTTCCTTGAACCATGATAAAGGTCCTCTGGAATAAGTACATGCCCTCCTTTATCAACACTCATTAAAACTGCATTCATTGCAGCAATACCAGAAGAGAATACAGCACAATCTTCCCCTTTCTCCAGAGCCGCTAATAGCTGCTCCAGTTGATTTCTATTTGGATTACTATGCCTTGAATATGAAAAATCTCCTTCTTGATAGCCTTTTACATCATGCTCAAAGGTAGTGGAAGACTCTAAGGGTGGTGCTATCGCCCGAGATGCAGATCCATGCTTGGTTCCAACATGAATTGCGAGTGTTTCTATCTTCTTTTTAGTTCCCATGTAAACGCCTTATCGCTTCTATTCTTAATAAAATCGGTGGGTGAGAGTAATTCAAAAAAACATAAAAAGGATGGGGAGTCAAATTAGATAAATTGTCTTTTGATAATTTCTTTAATGCCGAAATCATACTGTCTGTTCTTCCTGTGGTAGTTACCGCATATTCATCTGCTTCGTATTCATGTTTTCTGGAAGACATTTGCATAAAAATGGATAAGATCATTTCTACCGGAGCATAAAGCATTCCAAAGAAAATAAGTCCGGCATACACCGACATATTCTGCATGAAGAATGCCTCAAAAAGGCCCTCCGAATTTAGAAAAATGGATAGCAAGAAGAAAAGCACTCCGGTATGGACTACCCCTATAATCATCGATTTTAAAATGTGTTTCTTTTTGTAATGACCTACTTCATGAGCTAGTACTGATACAAGTTCATCGGTAGTATGATTTTCAATAAGAGTATCATATAAAGCAATTCGTTTATTTTTACCAAAACCTGTAAAAAAAGCGTTTGACTTGCTTGAGCGCTTAGAACCATCGATTACAAAAGTACCTTTCATTGGAAAGTCAACCTCAGTGGCATAATCATCAATTGCTGTTTTCAGATCGCCTTCATCCAGAGGTGTAAACTTATTGAAAAGCGGCATAATCCAGGTTGGAGCCACATATTGGAGGATCAAAGTAAATAGTGTCACTGCAATCCAGGCATATAACCAGGCCCATTCTCCGGAGTACATAAAAAAAGCAAGGATACCTGCTAACAAAGGGATACCTAACAAGGCACTAAGAAGTAAAGATTTTAATAGATCAAGAAGGAACGTCTTTGGGGTTGTTTTGTTGAACCCAAATCTCTCTTCAATAACAAAAGTAGAATAGGCACTAAAAGGAATGGATAGCATTGATTTTGCAACTACAATAAGTCCTATATAACAAAGGCCTGTAACCAGTTCTGAAAATCCCCACTCTCTTACAACTTCATCTAACCAGTTAAACCCTCCTGAAAACCAAAAAGCAAGTAAGAGCAGCAAATCGAATAAAGTAACCTTCAGTCCAAAACTTGTTGTGACCCTGGTATAGTCCTGAGAGTTTTTATACGTTTCTGAATCATAGACTCCTTCAAACTCATTTGGAAGTTGTTCAGAAAGCGCCTTCAGGTTCAAGATTTTTGCTACAAGATCAAGCAAATAATCTACCAGCAGTGCTGCCAGTATAATTATCGTGAAAACATTCATATGCAGTTATTTTAAATCACGGGTGTGATAAAATAACAACATTTTCAATCTTTATGCTCAGTATGAAATGCCTGTTGATATAACTTTTTAAAATTGGAATATAAATCAAACCCACGTTGCTCTTTATCAGCCACTCTTGTGAGCTTCATTTTATAATGACGGTAACAGGTCAAGCATAAATCCATCTTAGACCCTTTGTATTCAAGTTGATGTAGCTCAACTATGTACTTACCTATGGGTCTTAATTGACCCTCTTCCACTCCGCAGCTTTCGCACTTGCACATTTTTTGTCCCCAATACCCGATTGTTAATATTATAAAAGCGCTACCAATAACAATAAAAAAAAAGCCAAATTCATCTCTTTTTCGGAAATAAGTTAATTCTAATCGTTCGAACCAATTCGGGTGATAGATTATTTCAAATAGTTTAATGTTAAACTATTTATTATTCTTTGGCCGCAAAAAAAGGAGATTATTATGAAACACAATAAAGGATTACATCACATTACCGTACTTGCGGGAGATCCCCAATCAAATTTTGATTTCTATACTAAGGGATTGGGGATGAGAATGGTTAAGAAATCAGTAAACCAGGATGACCCAAGTACCTATCATTTATTTTATGGAAATGAAGCTGCGTCACCGGGATCCAGTTTAACATTCTTCCCTTGGCCCAGAGCTCATAAAGGAACTACGGGAGTTGGTGAATCGGTAAATGTCGCGTTTAGGGTTCCGAAAGACTCCGTTGGTTTCTGGATTGAGCACTTAAATTATCTTGATATTAAGCATTCAGATTTCTTTGAATTATTTGGAAAGAAGACTATTCGTTTTGAGGATCCGGACGGGTTAGAATTGAATATGGTTTTTGACGGCGGGGCAAAAGAACAGGTAAGCTCCTATGACAGCCCGGTACCAAATGAGTATGCTATCCAGGGTTTTGATTCTACACGTTTGAAAGTTGCCAACCCCGAAGGCACCGTTGATGTATTAACTAATGTACTGGGTTTTGGAGAGGAATCATCAAGCGGAGAACTTACTCTCTTCCAAACTGATGCAAATATCGGTAGCTCGGTTATTATAGAAGAGGAAAATGGCACTCAGGGTCATGGAGGACGAGGTATCGTGCATCATGTAGCCTTTCGCGCGAAAGATCTTGATGATCTTAAGGATCTTCGTGAGAAGGTACTTAGCAAAGGACTTCATCCTACTGAAGTAATCGATCGGCATTGGTTTAGATCTATTTATTTCAGAGAACCAGGTGGGGTTTTATTCGAAATAGCAACGGATGATCCGGGATACGATGTAGATGAGGATTTCGAACATTTAGGAGAAAAGCTAATCTTAACTCCCTGGCTAGAACCTCGCAGAGAATTAATAGAAAGTATTTTACCAAACCTGGAGGGTTAAAATGGTAATGAATAGCCCACACAAAGGAATGCCGGTTATAAAGGCTGGTGCTGAATTAGAAGAAGCTAAAGCAGTCATGATTATGATTCATGGCCGTGGAGCTTCCGCTCAAAGTGTTTTACCGCTGGCCAATGAAATAGATCAACGCCATGAAATTACTTTTTTGGCCCCACAAGCATCAAATCACACCTGGTACCCCTATTCGTTTCTTGTTCCAAGAGAGCAGAATCAACCAGGTATTGATTCTGGAATGGAAGTTATCTCGGCACTTGTTTCTGACCTTAATGCACAGGGAATCCCCGATCATAAGATTTTCTTTCTTGGATTCTCACAAGGTGCGTGCCTGGCCAGTGATTTTGTGGCTAGAAACCCAAAAAAATACGCCGGATTATTTGCCTTAAGCGGAGGATTGATCGGGCCATCTATCGATTTTAACGACTATAGTGGCGACTTAAAAAATACTCCCATCTTTTTGGGGTGTAGCGATGTAGACTTTCATATCCCGAAAGAACGAGTTAATGAAAGTGCTGAGGTTTTTGAACATCTCGGAGCTTCTGTAATTAAGAAATTATATCCGGGAATGGGACACCTTATAAACGAGGATGAGATAAGTTCGATAAATGAAATAATTGAAAAGAGTATCTAGTATTTCGGATGTAAATTTTATTGAGCTTATGAGCTCCTTAAACATAAGAAAAATAAAAGCCCTTCATAGTACTATGAAGGGCTTAGTTTTAGGTACGTGACTAGCCTCTCTTGATGCATTCTATGTATTAAGTCTCTTCTTCTTTGTTTTTATCACGTAGCTTTTTGAGGGCATAAGCCCCGCCTGCTGCAGCTAAAATCCCAAGTCCTCCATCAATGGGAGCCGCAGCAGGATCATCGGGAAAACCTGGAAGACCGGGTAAACCTTGAGCCAGAATGATATCGGAGGTTAATACAATGACGACTAGTGTGACAAAGAGTAAAAGTGTTTGGTTCATAATGGATCGTGAATTAAGAATTCAAAATTCGAGATTAAATGCTGTAAGCGATTATTTAATAAGGGTCATTTTTTTAGTGAGCACTTTATCACCAATTACGAGACGATAGATGTACATCCCTGAGGACAAATCACGAGCGTTAAATTGAATATTATATCTACCCGGCTGTTTGGTTTCGCCATTAACCAGAGTGGCTACCCTTCTCCCGAGCACATCGAATACTTCTAGTTTAACTTCGCTGGTTGTGGGTACTCCAAAACGGATCACAGAACTAGGGTTGAATGGGTTTGGGTAGTTCTGTTCTAACTCTACCACTAATGGTATTCCAAACCCGTTTTCTGTACCGACAAGATTTGCTGGGACTATTCTTAGCATGAATACCGGAGTATTTGCTACTTCCTGTTTTGACTGGGTGTTATCTAATACCATTGGATTGAGTGAACTATCATACTTAGATTTATGAGTAGCTTCGAAACTATAACCTGACTCTTCAATAAGATCTATCACCCTTCCGGTAGCTAATTCTTCTAAACTGAATTTCCAATCTTCAGGAAATCTTCCAGCATCCCAGTTTAGTGTAAACGGCCCGGATAATGTAGCGTCGATATATAGAGGGAACTCGGAGTGCTCATCTAAGCCAATTGGAAGATTATTTATACTTAGAGCCTGATCCCCAATTTTGGTATATAGGTTGGCATATTGAGATGCATATGAGCCAAGATAATATCCGTCAAATGGATCTATATCGATACTTGAATTAGCATCATCATCAAACCTTAAGTAAAAACTCGAAGTAGTTTCGTGCTCTTCAGAACCAAGGTTAAAAGATACTATCACCGGTTTCTTCTCAGAAATTGCTTTTTCTGCACCTCCGCCTTCTTCTCCTTCTTCATCAGCTTCATCTATCACTTCCACATGATCACTATAATCCAAGGTTAGAGTAGCAATAGTTCCTGAAGTAATGGTTCTTATGAAAAATGACTCATAAGGAGCTATTGATCCTGAAGTTGTTAAATAGAACAACTTCGAAACTGCATCCCAGCGATAGATATAGCTGTTTGCGAATGGATCTTCCCGTTTTAGCGTAGCTATAACCGAATCTGCGGAAATGTGCCACCCATATGGGTTCCCCATAAGTGCAAAACCTTCACTTCCCGAAGTTCCGGCAAATCCGTCGTGATCTACATTCTTGATCTCTACACTGACTTGCTCTCCGAATGGATCTCCGTAATTGGATAGTGTTTTGGGCCAGCCTCCGTCAATATCACCTTCACCATCTCCCAGATCGTCATCCTCAAATAGATATACAAGCAACCCCTGACCTGCAGCCAACTTGGTGGTATCCAGATCGGTAGTAACTGCTTCATATATGGAACTATCCTGATTGAAGATATATAGGGTTGATGCCCCATCAGGAGCATCCGAATTGATGGCTCCTTGTGTCCATACGTTCTCCAGTAATTCACCTATGGTGGTTGTAAATGGATTAGATAATAGATACCAACCACTCTCATTACTATTACCTTCTATTTGTGGATTACCCTTTACAGCTCTGATGTCTATTTCGAGGCTATCGGTATACTGAGCAGTAGAGAATATTAATGAGGCAGATTCAATGCGAGGGTCATATGAAAAATACCGGAGTGTATCTCCACTGGAAGGTGAAAATGTAATATTCGAAACGTTCTGAACTATAACATCGGATGAACCATCAAAAGCTCGGTTGTTGTTCACATCTTTGAAAAATATTCCTGACAGTGATCCTGACTGGCTAACCTCAAATGTACTATCAGAGTAGCCGCTTATTAACTGTAGTGCGTTAATATCGAATGTGTAGATAAGGTCATCATAAGCCATTATCTCCATGCTGTTGGCTTGAATGAAATCCCAGCCATAGTACAAAATGTAGGTAAAATCACTTGCCAGCTGGGAAGCATCGATGGCCTGAACACCGATAATAAGTGGAAATTCCCAGTCGTTGGAACGGTTTATTGTGAAAGTATTGGCTATTCCGGCATTTCCTAATTGATTGAGCCTGTAAAATCCATTCGACGTATCGCTTGCAGCCGAAACGATTGCATTGATGGAATCTACTTCTGTAATAAATACATTGTAACTAACCGGGGAGCCCTCCGGATCGGTGGAAGCATCCCAGTTAATAATTACATCCTGGCTATTGGCCGAGGCACTAAGGTTTGCTGGAATTGAGGGCGCTGTATTGCTTTCCGATAACACATTTTCCAAAAATTTATTTTCGGAATAACCCAGAAGAAACGCGTCCAAATCTCCGTCATTGTCAAAATCAGCAACTTCTAAATCCTGTAGTACCAGATTATCTATATTGGTAACTAAGTTTGGTTCGTCTGAGAAGTTTCCATTTCCGTCGTTCAGATAGGTTTTTGTGGCTCTTGTGTTACTATTATTAAGACCCGATAACAAGACATCCAAATCTCCATCGTTATCAAAATCTACCCACTTACCCATGTTAACCCCCTCTAAACTAACTCCAGAGTCACTAAAACTACCGGTTCCATCGTTTACGTAGATGCTGGCTTCATGTCGGTTTGATATATTATTTTCACCTGCAATTAATACATCTATATCTCCATCCTGATCATAATCCGCAATATCCAAAGTACATTCGTCCAAACTTGGGAAACTTTTTCCCGATTCGTTAAAACTTCCGAATCCATCGTTTTCATAAATTTTCCCTCCTTCATCACTAGATAGAATGATATCCAGATCATGATCGGAATCTACATCCAACCAACGAGCACACCCATTAGTAACCTCTTGAAGATTAATAGATTCGACCTGAAAGGTTCCATCTCCATTATTAGAATAAATACTAGTAGACATGGTAGCCATGCTAATATCACCGCTATCATCCAATCCCTCTCCGTATAGCAACAAATCTATATACCCATCATTGTTGTAATCAGCCCACTCGACAGTGTTATTGGTGAGTTTTTCAATGGATGTATTAATTTCGGTAAATGTATCTCCGCCATCATTTCTATATAATAAGGCGGTGGTGGCAGTTCCGTCTCCATTTAAAAATAGATCGAGGTCTCCATCATTATCGACATCCACCCAACTGATCTCCCCACTAGTTACGCCGGTCAGGTTTATTCCTGAATCTGAGAAAACGCCATTTCCCTGATTTTTGTAAATCTTAGCGATACTAATATTACTCAAATGACCTGTGATTGCAAGATCCAAATCCCCATCGTTGTCATAGTCTCCCCATGCTGATTTTGCGCTATATATAAATGCAGGTATTCCCGCGTTTCCTAAATCAGCGAATATTTGCAGAATGGTTTCGACTGACAATTCTGAGGAAACTGAACTTAGCTGACCGGCTTTATCTTCTGCCTGAATGTAGTAATAAAACGTAGTACCATCAGCGAGACTGGAATCTGCCCAGGTTGTATCGGTGGTTGTGGCGATCAAATTGGATGGTGAACCTGTACTGGCTGTTTCGCGATATACGTTATAGAATGCATCACTTTCATTAATGTCATTCCAACTCAAATCCACGGTGGTATATCCAATATTTGAAGCCGTAAGCCCGGATGGAGTTGCCGGAGCCGGATTGGTGACTGTGAAACTAGTTCCTTTTGTAAAAGCACTTCCTAAATAGGAACCATCCAGTGCCTGTACTCCCCAGGAATAAGTGCCGGAAGGCAATAGATTTTCATCAATGATGTAGGAGGTATTTAACCCTGTATTTCCGGGTTCTCCCCTCATTCGATACCCCGTAGTGGTATCACTATTTGCTGGTGTTTGCATTACAGAACTGCTAGTCTCTTGTATAAATACATTATAGCTGCTAATAGCCCCTTCTGCATCCGTACTTTCATTCCAGCTTAAGGTGCGTTCTGTGCCATTCAATGATGTAGTTAAATTTGATGGAGCGCTTGGGTTCGTATTGGTGAGATCATTAGAAACATTGTTTATATACTTTTTGGCTGTGTATGTAAACGCGAATGTCGAATAATTGAAAAATACACCAGTTAGGCCAAAATCCAGGTCTCCGTCATTATCGAAGTCACCCTTTAGAAGAATGGTTGCTCCAAAGTTAATTACTGGTGCGGTTAACTCGGATTCTGCAAATGTTCCATCCCCATTATTCTCGAAATAATAACTTTCATATACCGCGCTCGTTCCACTTCCTACTAATCCAAATACGAACGCGTCAGCATCACCATCGTGATCGAAATCTTCGAAACTTATTTCCGCATTATTTAAGGTTGCCGATGTTGTCAGCTGAGATCCGGTAAAATTGCCTGATCCGTCATTTTCATAAATAAAAATTCCACTACTTATGGTAGAAATCGCGAAGTCCAGATACCCGTCGTTATTAATATCTCTCCAGGTAGCCCTGAATCCGGAGCTAACAATAGATTCACCCGAGTTGCTTAAATTCCCGTTACCGTCGTTAACATATAAGAGCGTGCTTAAAGACGTACCTCCTACTAAAAGTAAATCCTGGTAACCGTCGTTATTATAGTCCGCCCAATGTGCTTTAGTATCGGAAGCAGAATTAAAACTTTGACCTGAATCTATAAACGTTCCGTTACTATTGATATATAGTTTGGATTCTGTAGCTGGTATAAACAAATCCAAATCTCCATCATTGTCTACATCACCCCAGGAAGGATCTCCAGTATTAAATTCGGTAAACCCTATTCCTGAATAACTAAAGCTTCCTGAACCATTATTATTTAATATGAATACACTTTTCGACCCATCACCAGAATTTCGATATGTACTGGCAAGATCAATATCACCGTCGCCATCATAATCGGCTGGATCAAATCTTGAGTTATCATCCCAATAAAAAGTTGGTAAGGCAATGGGGGTAGCAAATGCTCCTGTTCCATCGTTCAAATATACTCCACCAACTGTGCCATTATTATACCCCGCGAGCACAATATCTAAGTCTCCGTCACCATCGAAATCTGCGGTTTCGGCATCTGAGCCATAGGCTGCGGTTAACCCGCTTATGCTGCCATCTGCAATAATAAATGAGGGAGTGGTTACATTAACGGTATTGCTACTCGCACTTTCCTGATTGAACTCATCTTTAGCCTTTACAGAATACTCATAGGCAGTATTTGAAGCTACCGTGCCATCTGCAAAACTGGTGTTTGACGTAGTTCCAATAAGCCCTGCATCCGTTCTATATACATCGTATTCGATATTAGCTTCACTTGTTGAGGCATCCCAACTTAGTGTGACATTATTGTAAAGGTTTTTAGATGCTACAAGATTGGTTGGTGCTGTAGGTGCGGCAGGCAAGGATAGCGTAACCACCAATGTATCACTGAAACCAGACGTATCAGGAGTAACTGGCTCTAGCGCCCTAACATAGTAATAGTAGGTCGCACCCGCTGTCACAGAATTATCGGTATAAGAAGGACTTGTGGGGTTGGCTAGTAACATTGTTCCCGTGCCAATAGCTCCGCTATCCCGGTATACTTCAAACTTGTCTAAGTCGAAGGAGTAGTTTTCCCCTGTGGCTGGCTCGTTTCCTGTCTGGCTCCATTCCAGCACAACCTGACTGATGCTTGTACTGGTTGTATCTAATGCACTCGGGGTGGTAGCATCCGGATAAGCTGCAACGATGGCACTGTCTGAAGTAACACTTTCAATCCCAACAGCTACTACTGCTTTTAAAAAGTAAGTGTAATTATTGGGAGCGGGAGGATAATCACTCAATGACGTACTGCTGGTGGTACTGATTTTCGTTGTAGTCGCATTTGTCTCATCGATACGGTATACCTCATACTGAACTCCCGGTTCTGTATTGGCATCCCAGCTTAGGTCTACCTTGTTTAACGAAGAAGTAAATAAAGCTGAAAGATTAGCCGGTTTGGCTACTGTAATAGAATAATCGCTTCCTGTTGTAAAACTGCTGCCTTGCCAGGTGGCATCTACAGATTGTACCCCCCATTCATATATTGCTGTTTGAAGACTGTCTTTACTGATTGTGAAACTGGTATTCAGTCCCATATTCCCGTGCTCGAATAGCCGTCTTGCCCCAGTGGTATTATTGGAATGAGACGGAACCCCTTCTCTGTTGGCGAGATTTTCTTCCGTTAGATACAGATTATAGCTAACAGGCCCTCCATCAGGATCGGCTACTGCATCCCAACTAAAGGTGACAGAATCCGCCGTCTCTGTCCAACTAAGATTGGTAGGTGCAGCAGTAGTTGAAGTCTTATTTAAATGATTCTCAAATAGGTGGATTTCAAAGGGATTTACCCCATCAGAAATCGCGAAAACCGCATCTAAATCCGTATCGCCATCTAAATCAATCCAGGCACTAGAATAGGCCTCAACTCCCGGCAGCGTAGTACTCTCAGAGAAGGTATAACCTCCGCTGCTTCCTGAGTTTTCAAATAATTTGGCGGAATAGGTTGTTGCAATCTGATCGTAGCCGCTTATCAGCAGATCCAAATCCCCATCGGTATCATAATCTCCCCAACTTATGGTAGTCTGATTTACGATTCCGGAAACAGCATCGGCAAAAAGGCTAAAGGTTCCATCTCCATTATTTTTATACAGCTGGTTTACCCGAGACGGTGAGTTTCCATCATGAAAACCGGAGATAAACACATCGTAAAAACCATCATTGTTGAAATCTGCCCAACTTATGGCGGATAACCGCAATTCCTTTAATGGGCTGTTTACCGTTTCTTCCGTAAAGGTTCCATCTCCATTGTTGATGTAAAAGAAGCTTCCAGCGCTACCGGTGGTTATATCGTTTCCGAAATAGGTCAAGTCCAGATCACCATCATTATCATAATCTACCCATTCAACGGCACCGGTTTCTACACCTGTAAATGATTGTGAGCCCACACTAAAATTCCCGTCTCCGTCATTATCATATAAGGTAGCTTGCAAAACCCCTGAACCTGTTTGTCCGGTTACGAATAGGTCTAAATCTCCGTCGTTATCGTAATCCCCGAAATCCATAGCAGGGTACCAGGCCGGTATGAGAGCCAAATTAGTTTTTGCAGAGAAGGTTCCATCGCCATTGTTCGTATAGGAGTGTATTTGGCGAGTTCCCGTAGCAACACTATTGTTGTCTCCGGCTAAAATTATGTCAAGATCTCCATCGTTGTCGTAATCCCCCCACACAAAATATTGGCTAACGTAGCTGTGTATAGCGGGCAACCCGTGATTGGTATTCTCAGTAAAAGTCCCACTCCCGTCATTATCATAAAGCTTGGACGCGATAGTTCCTGATGAGGGAATCCCGGTATAAAAAAGATCCAGATCGCCATCATTGTCGTAATCGATTGGAGTGAGAGGACTCCACAGCCCCGCAAAACTGCTGCTTGAGTTGGTTATATAATTCAGTCCATATAAAGAAGTCGTGGATGCCTCATTAGAAATATCGCCCTCAACACCATCATTATTTACTACCGTTACATAGTAAAAGTAGGTCGTTCCGTCGGCTACAGAATTATCTATATAGCTGGTAGTTGTATTAAGGTTAATAGTAGTAAGCACATTACCTGGAGATGATGTGGAACTAGTTTCCCGGTATACATTATAGAACATAAAATCACTTTCCGAGTTCTGATCCCATATGACGGTTATTTGCCCATAGGTTGAACTGTCTACCTGTACATTCGATACTACGGATGGCTTGGGAAGTGTAGTAACCTGAATAGTGGTAGAAGTTTGCGAGGTAGAATCTCCCCCAAATGAGTCGAGTAGTGTTACCACCCCGTAGTAATCATATGTAGTACCTGGATCTAATGACGTATCTTCAAAATCTATAGAAGTCGCGAATGAACCAGGATCACTGTATATGATTGACCCGTCCCTATATATATCGAAGTTGTATCCATAATCGGAGTTATCTCCAATAGTTAGAGTAAGTGATACACTACTTTCTGTTGGAGGTTCATTACTAATACTTGGATCTACTTGACTAAAACCCTGTTTTGGTAATATGGAGAAGATTAAAATACATACCCCTATAAAGCCTGGACTTTTCATTTTCTACCCGATATAGTTTTGAAGAGTTTAAAGGTGATTGCCTTCAAACTATAAAAGGAAGGGCGGGTTGGAACCTACGAGAGTTCGTAGTTTTTATAGAAAAATGGCTAGATAAGCTGTTCTTTCAGTGCTTTTGCAACGGCATCCGTTCTCGAGTGAACCTGAAGTTTCTTGTAAATATTCCGGATGTGATAATCCACTGTATGGTAGCTGATGAATAGCACTTCACCAATGGCTTCATAGGTTTTCCCGTTAACAACTAAGCCTAGTATCTCCTTCTCTCTTTTGCTCAGATTGTAGTCCTGCTTCTTTGGAGTATATTTATTGAACATCTTCAGGATTTTATGAGCAATCTTCGGATTGATGGGAGAGCCACCATTCACGGCTTCAAATACGGCATCCTGAATCTCTTTATTAGAAGCTGTTTTCAATAAATATCCAATCGCGCCGGCGCAAATAGCATCAAAAATTTGTTGATCTCCATCAAAGTTTGTGATCATAACAACAGGTACTTCCGGAATAAGTTCTCCAAACTTCTGAACTCCTTCGATACCGCTCATTCCAGGCAAACCGATATCGCAAAAGATTAGATTTGGTGGTTCAGAAGCATCTAGTTCGTAAATAGCTTCTTCTACCGTCGTAAACCTTCTTGAACATTGAACCTGATCCAATTCATTTACGAGATCAGAAATAGATTCACGATAGACTTCATTGTCCTCTATTAGCCAAATATCAATAATCGTTTTTTCTGGCATTGGATAGGTATTTAAAATCTGTGTGACATTATTCAAAATCATGACTAAGGATAAACTTCCTTTATAGTCATAACACCTACGTACCCCCGTAGTTTTTAAATGACAACGATATCGCCGTTCCGGATTCAGAATCTGAATCTATGCTTAGCGAGCCTCTGATTTCTCTGGCTCTGTTTTTCATTCCTTCCAGACCGTAATGCTTATTCCCTTCCAAAGCATTGACAGCAAAGCCTTTACCATCATCCAAAACCCTGAGGGTAAATTCATTCTCTGCTTTTTTAAATGAAATATCTACTTCTGAAGCCTCAGAGTGCTTTATGATATTATGGATACACTCTTTGAGAATCAGCACCGTATTTCGTCGTATTTCGGGATTCATCCCCTCCTCGCTGAATTCCACATTCGATTCAAAGGTATAATTAATGTTTTCAAGCATGGCTCCTGATATTTCCTTGAGTTGGAGCACCAAATCTTCCACCACATCATGCTTGGGATTAATCATCCAAACGATATCGCGCATTGCCTGGGAAGTGTTCTTACTGATGGATCGAATTTCCTCTAACCCGATTGTTACTGCCTCATCCGATGAGTCCAGTTTCTTTTCAAGAAGTTGACTCTTGAGAATTACACTTCCCAAATTGCTTCCTATCTCATCATGGAGATCACCCGCTATTTGTAACCGAACACGCTCCATTCTTTTCACATTTGCCATTCGGTATTGGTAAAAACCAACACTAATACTCACCAAAACAACGACTATTAAAATCCGGAACCACCAGGTCTCGTAATAGGCATACTCGAAGTTTAAAGATAGAGTCGCTGCTTCTGAACTGATAATCCCGTCTTTGGTTATAGACCGAACATGAAAACTATAATTTCCTGGTGAAATATTGGTATAAAACGCCGCCCGTCTTGTACCAACTTCTTCCCATTCTGTTTGAAAGGGCTCCAGTTTATATTGAAAGGTTATCTCTTCAGAATCGATAAAACTCGGTGAAGTATAATAGATGGCTATCGACTTATTATCATGAGGTATATCAATAATGGATAAAATGGGTGCCTCTTCGTTGTCTACCTGAATCTCTTCTATGAGAATAGGTGGAGGACTACTATTGGTAAGGATTCTATCCGGGTTTACTTTCCCTATTCCTGCTCCGGTAGAAAACCAAATTTCATTGGTACTAGTTACTAATCCATCTATGATAGTATTAGAAGGAAGACCATCATCTGTTGTAAACTTTCGGTAAGACACCTGTTTAGTAGTATCCGAGATATGTTCAAGAAGCTGCTGTTTTTCTACATAGTAAATTCCATTGCTGGTAGAAATCCATAAGAAACCATTATGATCCTCAATGATATCTCCTATAGTTTCAGCAGGAAGCTGGTTGGTTTTAATAGGTATGAATTTCTCCTCAATTTTCACATTTAAGCCACCACCGGATGTACCTATCCAAAGCCGATCTTCTTCGTCATTATAAAGAGCACTAATAATGGGATTAGACAGACCTGAACCTTCGATATATTGAGATTGAACAGTATCGGCAACCAGCTTATTGAGGCCATAATTAGTCCCGACCCACAAAGCCTCAGATTTATCATTGGTAATTGAAAGCACCCCTCCTTTCGACATTTCTGCGTCATCATAATGCAAAGAATTTCTTCCCGTCCACTTTACAATTCCTGCCTGAAGGCCTACCCATAGCTGACCATTTACATCTTCATAAAAAGTGTTTACCTCCGAATCAAAGGTAGAATTGAACTCGGATAGTGGCCTTATACTTCTTCCATCGATTACATCGATTCCTACTTCTTCTGCACTGTTAGACACAAAAATCCGCCCTTGCGAATCTGCTATCATAGCTTCAGCTAAGTCCGTCATTAATCCGTCTTTTGCACCGAATACAGTCGTATCATTACCCTCAATTTTTGTCAACCTGCTATCTAAGACTACCCAAAAAGTTCCGGGGGTAGATTCTACCATTGCTCCTGCGGTTGCATTTCCAAAAGAACTAAAGGTTGTTTCTTTTATTCTGTAGGCTCCTTCTAAATAGCTAAATATCCAGATATGACCCTCTTTATCTTTTAGTGCTGCTAACGAGCCTTTGCTTTCCAATCCAAGATTTTTGTCCAGTTCTCCTGTTATCAAATCTAATCGGTGAACACCTTCTGAGGTCGAAACCCATAATGCGCTTCCATCTTTTGCAAGATCTAACACAAAGCTGGTATTCGCTCCCTGATCGGTAAGCGGATAATGCTTGTACTCACCTTCGTACATTACAAATACCCCTGACCGGCTACCAATAAACAAAGAATCTGATTCATTGATAATGCTGTATATAACCGGAGTTTCAAGTTCTTTTGGAAGCGGAAAGTCAATAAATCGATCGTCTTTAAAATAGCGCAACCCATAATCGATAAAACCTACTACAAGAGTGTCTCCTTTGTATGGAGATAAAGAAAAAATGTGGTTTTGAGATAGCTCTGAATTTTCAGCAGTAAACTGCCGAATTGAATCTCCTACTATTTTATATAATCCTCTTCCGTCAGTACCAACCCAAAATGCTCCATCCGATGTTTCAGCAAACGAAACAATGTACTGATCGATGCCTCCTAATTTTCCAAAAGGACGTGAAAACTCTCTGTCTTTGTAGGTAGTCACCCCTCCACCTGATGTTCCAATCCAAAGAGTTCCGTCATCCCCCAAATAAAGCTTTCGAATAACACTGGAATTGAGTGCTTCGGTATTATCCTTATTGTAAACGGTTACATCGACCCCATCGAAACGAGCTAATCCATTTGTGGTAGCAAACCATAGGTATCCATCCTCTGTTTGAAGGATATCATATGCTGCCAGACCAGGCAACCCATCCTCATCGGTAAAGATTTTTTTATTGTATTGAGCATTAGCTGAGTATGAAATACTCAGGCAAAAAAACAATAGTAAGATCCCTAATTTTTTCTGTACCAAGATACTTGTATAAGCCTTATTTGTGATCAAAGATAACTTTGTTTGTGAATTTTACAACGGCAGTAAAAAATGAATGCTACGCGAACTACTGGCACAATTAAGGGTAACTACAAACGAGCTCGCTTCAGATCTATATAGGCTATAGAAAAAGGCTATCTGCTTTGCTTGTCAACGAGGATGAGATTCAGCATATTCAGCAAATAATTAATGCCTTTTTTGAGTCTCACTAAGACTCACATCAACACTAAAAGCTAACTAAATGGAAATTCTTTGGCTGGGTTTGGCTTACGTGCTTGGAATGATTTTCCAGGCAATGAGACTCCCCCCTTTGGTAGGCTATCTTGTAGCAGGAATCTTACTCTCAATATCAGGAATACATCTCGAAACAGACGTCATTCATGAGGTTGGGCACCTCGGTGTACTATTACTCTTGTTTACGGTAGGTCTTCATCTTCGACTAAAAAACATTATCCAACCTGAAGTATTTGGAGCCGGGGGAATTCATCTTGTGGTTTCGGCTGGAATCTTCACCTTCATCGCAACTCTGTTTGGGTTTGACCTAACTGCCTCTATAGTAATTGGGGTTCTTCTGGGCTTCTCAAGTACCGTATTAGCGGCTAAAGCCTTGGAAGCCAGAGGAGAATTGGGTGCGTACCATGCAAGGGTATCTATTGGTATTCTGATTCTGCAGGATCTTGCTGCAATCACAGTTCTTGCTCTAACCGGCGGTGGATTACCCTCTCCTTGGAGTCTTGCACTATTAATCCTTCCTTTTCTACGCCCTGCTTTGATAAAATTACTGACATACAGTGGTCATGAGGAACTACAGCTTCTCTTTGGGCTTATCCTTGCGGTTGGACTGGGAACACTTTTTGAAGTACTCGGCCTTTCCTCAGAGTTAGGAGCCCTCGCTGCAGGCGCATTACTTTCTGGCCATGAACTTGCGGATGAACTAGCTGAGAAACTTTGGGGTATAAAGGAGGCTTTTTTGGTTGGTTTCTTCCTGGAAGTAGGATTGGCCGGACTGCCAAATATGGATGCTCTCCTTTTCGCAGGAGTACTTTTACTCCTACTACCGCTGAAATCCATCATGTTTTTCTTCCTTCTTATCGCATTTAAGCTGCGGTCCAGAAATTCATTTATGGTAACAACTACGCTAACCTCTTATAGTGAATTTACTTTGATCGCAGGAACAGCTGCGGCCAGTGCAGGATTTATACCTGAATCAACAATCATTGTTTTCGCGTTACTCACAGCCGTTTCTTATGCACTTAATGCTCCTTTAACAGCGAATGCGAATCGATTATGGAATAGATTTGAACATAAGCTTGTACCATTTGAGCGGGACGTGAAGCACCCAGGACAACAAGTAGTCAATCTTGGAGGTGCTCACTATTTGATTGTGGGAATGGGTCAGGCTGGAGAAGCTGCCTATGACTATTTGAAAGAAAGAAATCTTCGTGTAACCGGAATGGATATTGACCCTGCTCGTATCGAAAAAAACCTGAAAGATAGAAGAAGAGTAGTGTATGGCGATGCTACTGATCCGGAATTATGGCAGTATATCGACCTGTCGGAAGTAGAGGCAGTGATGCTTGCTGTTCCAAATCCTGACAGTAAGGTCGAGGCCACTAAAATGATGCGTAAGAATAACTTTGAAAATGACATCTATGCATTAACCATGCGGGATGAGGAGCATACAGCACTTAGAGAAGCAGGAGCTAACGCCGTATGTCTGCCAATGAAACAAGCTGGCAGGAAACTTGCAGAGCTAAGCATCAGTGAGGAAATTGAAGGATCAATGTCATTGGAATTAATGTAATGAGCTGTGAACATGAACAAATGATCGAAATCGTAGAACCCAATAAGAATGTTGAGTGCGAAGACTGCATAAAGCAAGGCGATACCTGGGTTCATTTACGAATGTGTATGACTTGCGGATATATCGGCTGTTGCGACAGCTCCAAAAACAAGCATGCTCGTAAACATTATTTCCGCGCTGAACATCCCATAATCCGGTCCGTTGAACCTGGTGAAAGTTGGCGATACTGTTACATTCATAACGATATGCTGGAGGCCTAATGGAAGATTATATTGTCTCATCACTGCAACAAAACCCTGCCTTTGAAAATGTACCCGAAGACCAACTAAGATGGTTTGCTTCTGTCTCTGAGCTTTGTGTGTACCAGCCTGATGAAGTAATTGTAAAACCTGGAGATGAAATTGATGGCTTATTCATCATTTTTGAAGGTACGCTCCGGGCTCAAATCAAAAGAGGGAATCAATTCAGTCCCCTAGCTCACTTTGAAAAAGGTGACATTTCTGGAAAACTACCTTTTTCAAGAATGCAATCTTCTGCTGCATTTATGACTGTTTTGGAAGAATGCACATTACTACGAACCCATGAAAGTACTTTTAAGGAAATCACAAAACGCTATGAACTGGTATCAGTATTTGTGCATTCACTTTCTGATCGAATACGAAGCTTCACAACACAGCAGCAGCAAAATGAAAAGCTGGTGGCGCTAGGAAAACTTTCGGCAGGACTTGCTCATGAGTTGAATAATCCGGCTTCTGCTATGGTACGAAGTGCCACCGAACTCAAAAAAGGCCTGAAGTCCAGTCCGGATAAGTTCAAGGCGGTAATGCACATCAAAATGAGTGATGAGCAGGTTGATGCGGTAAATGATCTTGTCTTTCGAAAAGCGGAAAAAGGTTCCTCAAATGAGCAAAGCTTAATGGAGCGAACTGCTCTTGAAGATGATTTAACTGACTGGATGGAAGATCGTGGTGTTGACGATGGATTCGAATATGCAGAAACCTTTGCTGAATATTGCTTCAATACTGATGATCTCGAATTTGTACTGGAGCATGTAACAGAAGAATACCTCCCCCCTGTTCTTGGATGGATTGCCAATGTATTGACTACTGAAAAAATGGTGGAGGAAATTGAAGACGCAGCTACCCGAATATCTGATCTAATCTCCTCGGTAAAAACATATTCTCATATGGATCGGGGCTCTGATAAAGAAGCTGTCGATCTTAAGAAAATGTTTAAAAGCACCATCACGATGCTTAATCATAAAGCTAAACAGAAGAATATCGTTTACGATATCAATGTGCCTGAAGACTTGCCCGAATTTTGTGGCTATGTAAGCGAGCTAAACCAAGTATGGACCAATTTATTGGATAACGCAATTGATGCACTGGATAATGGTGGTAAAATCGGTATCTCTGCATTTACTAAAAACGGGGATCTCATCTTACACTTCAACGATAATGGATCGGGAATCCCGGAAGATGTGCAAAACAAAATCTTCGATCCTTTCTTTACCACTAAAGATGTTGGCAAAGGAACCGGACTAGGACTAGATGTAGTTCATAAAATTATTGATAAACATAGCGGAAGTATAAAAGTGACTTCTAAACCAGGCGATACCACCTTCGAACTCTGTTTCCCACTTTCATGAAAAAACCGATAATATTTGCCATTGATGACGATCCTCAGGTATTAAGGGCAGTCCAGCGAGATTTAAGAAGTAATTACCGTAGTGACTTCAGGATTCTTAGTACGAATTCTCCTAAAGAAGCCCTCGAAACTTTACCCGAGCTTAAGAAACAGGGTGAAACCGTTGCATTGTTCCTGTCGGATCAGCGTATGCCTGAAATGATTGGAGTGGACTTTTTGGAACAGGCCAAGAAGACCTTCCCAAATGCTAAAAGAGTCCTCCTTACAGCTTATTCTGATACCAATGCTGCTATTAAAGCCATCAACGATGTACAATTAGATTATTACTTATTGAAACCATGGGATCCTCCTGAGGAAAAATTATTCCCGGTCTTGGATGATCTTTTGGATGAGTGGCAAGCTAATTACAAACCAGAGTTTCAAGGTATTAAACTTGTTGGTTACCAGTATTCGCCAAAATCTCATACCGTTAAGGATTATCTCTCTGGCAACCTAATTCCATACCGCTGGCTTGATATAGAATCAAGTGATAGCGATAAAGCTAGTGAGCTATTGAAAGAATCAGGAATAGATGCAAAAGATTTACCTGCCATTTTCTTCGAAGATGGTACACATCTAACCGAGCCTACCCCTTTACAAATTGCCAATAAGCTGGGCAGAAATCCTTCCGCTTCTGAAACCATATATGATGTGGCTATTATTGGAGCCGGACCTGCTGGATTAGCAGCTGCTGTATATGGAGGATCGGAAGGGCTTAAAACGTTACTTATTGAAAAAAGAGCTCCCGGTGGCCAGGCTGGTACAAGTTCCCGAATCGAAAACTATCTGGGTTTTCCAAACGGATTAAGTGGTTCTGATTTGGCTAGACGTGCCATAACCCAGGCAACCCGCTTTGGCATTGAATTTCTTTCTCCCCAAGAGGTTGTAGATATCAAGATTAATGATCAGTACAAAACTTTGACCCTTTCGGATCAAAACACGGTTAATGCTAAAGCAGTTGTGGTAACTACTGGTGTGAATTATCGGAAATTGGAATGTAAAGGTGTTTCTGATTTTACCGGAGCTGGTATTTATTATGGCGCAGCTATGACTGAAGCCCATGCCTTTAAAGACAAGCAGGTATATGTTGTTGGAGGAGGTAACTCAGCCGGCCAGGCTGCCATGTACCTTTCTACATTCGCAAAAAATGTATATATCCTCATTCGTAAGGACTCTCTTACTAGTAGCATGTCTTCATACTTAATTGACCAGATTGACAAAACTGAAAACATTGAGTTAAAACCCTTTACCGAAGTTCAGGAGGCTTGTGGAGAAGGCAAACTTCAAAAACTAGTGTTGTCAGATTCTAATTCCGGTGATCTTGAAGAAGTGGAAGCCGATGGGTTGTTTATATTTATTGGTGCTCGCCCTTATACCGATTGGATTAAATCAGACATCATTAAAAATGAAAAAGGGTTTTTGGAAACCGGGAAAGAATTAAACAGATATGATGAGTTTTCTAAGGTATGGCAACTTGATCGACAGCCGTTTCTCCTGGAAACCTGTAATCCAGGAATTTTTGCGGCTGGAGACGTTCGGGCTGGAGCTATGAACCGGGTTGCATCTGCAGTGGGTGAGGGTGCTATGAGTATTAAATATGTGCATGAATACTTAGCCGACTCAAACCTTTAAATAGCAGCATGTCCTTCTATAGAAAAGTCGCTGAGTTTAGCAAAAAATTCCTAAAACCCCACCTCTTATATAGGTACGGATTCAATTTGTCACCTATGTACCGAAGAAGTACTGGTAGAATCATATATGTTTCGGAAGACCTATTGGAAATCAAGATAAAGATCCCAATCAGTTACAAGAATAGGAATTATATGAATTCCATGTTTGGAGGAAGCATGTTTTCAGCCGTAGACCCAATTCCAATAGTTCAGCTTATTAACTTATTAGATCATCGATTTATAATGTGGGATAAATCGGCTGAGATTAGTTTCTTAAGACCAGTTGAAGAAGACTTATATGCTTCCTTTTCTTATTCGATGGAAGAGCTTGATGAAATAAAACAACGGGTTTCTTCTGAGAAGGAAATCGAAATTATAAAAAGCACCAAGCTAACCGACAAAAAAGGAAAGCATGTTTTCTGCGAAGTAAAAAAGAAAATCTACATTGCTGATAAAGCCCATTACAGAGAGAAACGGAAAAAGAGGTTATCTCAATAACGCTTCTAGATTTTCTGCTTCTATATCTTTACCAAGTATAACCCCTGAGCTATCGATTAAAAATGTAGTTGGAGTACTATAAACTCCATATTGAGTAGCTACAGGAGAATCGACACCCATAAGGTCGGAAACCTGAAGCCAGGTTATACCATCTTTTTCAATTGCTTTCTCCCAGTTTGTTTTGCTTCGATCCAAAGAAACTCCAAGAATCTCAAACTCTTGCCCGCTGTATTCCTCATAAAATGCTGCCAAAGCTTTGTTTTCTTTACGACAAGTAGGACATCATGAAGCCCAAAAAGTGAGAAATACTTTTTTCCCTTCGAGGCTTGATAAGCTTACTTCTTCTCCATTTAGGGTGTTTAAGATGAAATCAGGAGCCTCGCTCCCAATAGTTACCGACTCAAAGTTTTGAACTAGTTGATCTTTATTCCCATTGATAGCCTGATGCTCTAAGGTGCCGTTAAATCTGGAGTAGACTTCAAAAAAAAGCGGGTATTCAGGGTTTCTGAAGAAAAAGGGAAAAGCGATGAGGTAAATCAATACTAGCAGAAGTGGATATACCCACCATTTCGAAAATAGTTTTTTCATAAAAGAGGCTATAATGACTTTGATAAACCATCTATTTGAGGGCTGTATTTCTCATCGTTTTATTCTATTCGAATCATCGTCTTTTGGCTAAGCAACAATTTGGATCAATTCCTATTTTGTTTCAAACCCAACTAACTCTATGGCAGACGCACTCGGACTATTCTTAACCATTAGCGGTCTATTATATTTACTTGTTCTGGTATTCGTTGCTTCTTTAGGTCAAATTATTCTTCACTTAAGAGACAGAAAACGTACCGAACCTGAAGTATGGCCAACGGTATCCGTATTGGTGTCCGGGAAAAATGAGGAGGCCGTTTTTGCTACCTGTATTAACTCATTGATTAATCTGGATTATCCCAAGGAAAAGCTCCAGATCATTATTGTTGACGACCAGTCAACAGATAATACCGCTAAAGTAATAGAAACAGCGATTGAGGGTCATGATCATGTGCAGACGCTAAATACAAAAGATTATGATACCCATTTGAAAGCCAAGGCTAGAGGGATTTCTTTTGCCGCAAAACATGCTACAGGTGAATGGTTATTTATTACAGATGCAGATGCTGAAGTACATCCTCTTTGGCTAAAAAAAATGCTCACTGGGACAAGTAAAAAAACCGGGACTATTGCCGGTATGATGACCATTAAAGAGAATAACCTGGTATCTACCCTCGAAAAAATGTCTTGGGGTTACACCATTCCCTTTGCCTTTGGAGCAGCAGGGTATGGGATGGATTTCATCTGCGTTGGGCCCAATATGGCCATTAGACGATCTATTTATGAAGAAAGCGGAGGGCTTGAAAAGGCAGAGTTTAATGTAGCCGAAGACCTTGCTATTTTTATGATGTCTGCTAATGCCGGCTACAAAGCTCTGGCTCATAACAACCCGGAAACAACGGTTCGGATGTTTCCGCTAGAAACTTTCCAACAATTATTGAGTCAGCAGCGCAGATGGATTCGGGGAGGCTATGAACAAAGTTGGGAATATTCGATTGGGCTAAGTGTAGTATTTGGATTTGGCTTTCTTTTTGTGATTGCTATTATTCTGGGATTATTCATTAACCCTGTAGCTGCAACTGGAGCTTTACTATTAAAATTGGTAGCAGAATCTTCTGTCTTTATTACTGAGAAAATAGTGTTTCGAGAAAAACGGTTTCTTCGATATCTCCCCGTTATCTATTTCTACCTGTTTTTTATCTTTCTTTTCCTACCCATTTCATTTGTAATAAATCGTTCAGTAAGTTGGCAGGGTGAAGGTTATAAAATCGACTACAAATAGTATATGAGTGTTTCTGTTAAGGCGGTTTCTACATCCTCAGAGTTAAAAAAGTTCATTCACTTCCCCTTCGAACTTTACAAAGACAGTCCGTATTGGGTACCCCCCATTTTAATGGATGAAAAAGAAACACTCTCCAAAAAGAAGAATCCAGCATTCAAGCACGCCTCGGCTACTTACTGGCTGGCTTATAAGGGAGAGAAGATTGTTGGACGGATTGCCGGTATTTTGATTAACGCTGAAGTTGAGGATAAAAAACTAGCACGATTTGGCTGGATTGATTTCATAGATGATGAAGAGGTAAGTAGAGCCCTAATTAACACCGTTGAAAACTGGGCACAAGAACAAGGCATTATTGGAGTACATGGACCGCTAGGGTTAAGTGATATGGATCCCCAGGGAATGTTAGTCGAAGGTTTTGACTCTATGGCTACAATGGCTACTACTTATAATTACGAGTACTACCCAAAGCACCTTAAAAAACTTGGATATACTTCCGTTGCGGAATGGGTAGAACTAACCGGAGATTTATCCTTCGAGTTTGATGAAAAAGTCTATCAACGAACCAACTTTATCAAAGAACGTTTTGGACTAGAAATTGCCAACACAAATAGCCAAAAAGAATTAGCCGTTCATGGGTTCGATATTTTTAACTTAATTAATAAGACTTACCAAGACCTTTATGGTTTTCACCCTCTAAGCAATGAACAAATCTCTTATTATGTTGGCAAGTATTTAAAGTTTGTCCGAAAGGAATACACAAAATACGTGTTAAAGGATGGGAAATTTGTAGGTTTTGGCATAGCAATGCCCTCTTTTTCAAAAGCTCTTCAAAAAAATAGAGGAAGACTATTTCCATTTGGATGGATACAGCTCCTAAAAGCCTTTATGAGTGATGAGGAACTAGATCTATATCTTATAAGTGTTGAACCAGAATATGCTAAACTCGGTGTTACACGACTTCTCTTTTTTGAGATATATAATAACTTCAAAAAGAATGGTGGTAAGGTTTTTTATACCAATCCCATTCTTAAAAGTAATACACCATCCAAGAATATGTTTTATTCTCCCAAAGTAGACGACAAAGAGATCGAGATACGAAAAAGACGACAGTGCTTTATAAAAGAGTTTTCGAATGAGTGATTTTAAAGGCGATAATAAATGGGGAATAATCCTTGGGGGTTCTAGTGGAATGGGTCTTGCTAGTGCAAAAAAACTAGCCCAACACGGACTAAACCTTATCATTATTCACAAAGATCGTAAAACTCAGACAGAGGCTGCTGAAAAGATGTTTGAAGAACTACGTTCTTTGGGCGTACAACTTTTATCGTTCAATAAAGATGGGGTAGATGCATCTTCAATTAAGGAATTGGTTGAGGGAATCGATGCTCACTTGAAGCAAAAAGAAGGACAGGTACATCTGGTACTTCATTCTATAGCCCGGGGTAATCTTAAGCCTCTGTTTAAGAATATTGAAGATATTGAGTCTACTATTGAACATGATGAAATCTCAAAATTCTTTGAGCTCAAAAACTCTGGGGCACCTACCGGAGCATTATCACTTACGGATTTTGATCTTACCCTTCATTCTATGGCTTTGAGTTTGCATACCTGGGTAAAAGAATTATTAGACCGTGATCTTTTTTCCACTAATAGCCGGATAATCGGACTTACCAGCGAAGGAGATAAGAAAGTTTGGGGAAGCTATGCTGCCGTTGGTGCTGCTAAAACAGTGTTAGAGAGCCTGGTTAAGTACATGGCTATTGAGCTTGCACCAAAAAAGATTACCGCAAACCTTATTCAAGCTGGAGTAACCGAAACACAAAGCTTTAGGATGATACCCGGTAGTGACTTCCTGGCTACATTCAGCAAAGAGCGAAACCCAAATAAGCGATTAACTACCCCAGAAGATGTGGCCAATGTCGTATATCTGTTAAGCAAGGAAGAGGCGAACTGGATTAATGGAACAACCATTATTGCGGACGGTGGAGAAAATCTGGTATAGATTATGAGTTTAGAAGACCGAATACTTTCTCTACTCCCTCAAAAACATCCTTTCCGTTTCGTAGATAAGATTCTGGAAGTGAATGATGATACCATTACAGGTGAATACACATTCAAGAAAGATGAGTATTTTTATGCTGGGCACTTTGAGGGTAATCCAGTAACGCCTGGGGTTATTTTAACAGAGTGTTGTGCTCAGGTTGCCCTGGTTTGTCATTCCATCTTCTTTTTACTGAAAGAAGACCCGGAGGCAAAGAATAAATACATTCAATGGTTCTCCAATTCCGAGGCTACCTTCCTAAAACCGGTTTATCCTGGAGAAACAGTTACAGTTTCAGGTAAAAAAAGCTATTTTCGTCATGGAAAATTTAAAAGTGAAGTGAAAATGGTGAACAAGGCAGGCGAAGTAGTCTGCAGAGCAACCCTTTCGGGCATGGGCTTCATCGAAAAAGAGAATATAGATTGAATCGAGTTGTAATTACAGGTTTAGGAGTTGTTTCCCCAAATGGCATTGGAATCCCAAACTTTCTTCATGCTATAAAGAACGGTATTTCAGGTATCCGGAAGGACCCTTTTCTTGAGAAGCTAAACTTCCAGACAACCATAAGCGGGATTCCTGAGCTTGACACTATTGATATCGACGAGTATATCGATAAAATTTCTCAACGTTTCTTGTTTAGCGAAGCCATTAAGTATGGGATAATTGCTGCCAAAGACGCCTGGCTGGATGCAGGATTACCCTTACCAGACAAAGAAGATATTGATTGGGATTCCGGGGCTATTATTGGCGCCGGCTCTATCGCTATGGATAATGAGCTTATCAGCCAGCTCTATAAGATTTACGATGATAAAATGGTTCGGAAGCTGGGTTCCAAAATTACAGAACAGCGCATGAATAATGGGCCAACGGTTTATGTATCTGGCATGTTGGGACTTGGTAACTGGGTAGCTTCCAATTCTTCGGCATGTAGCACTGGTACCGAATCGGTCATCATGGGTTATAATTGGATCAAAGATGGAAAAGCAAAGCGTATGGTTTGCGGCAGTACTGAAGGCCAGGGACCAAGTTCGTGGGCAGGCTTTGAGTCTATGCGAATCCTTGTACGCAACTCGAATGATGAACCTGCAAAAGCTTCGCGTCCACTTAGTGCTAATGCCAGTGGTTTTGTCCCAAGCACCGGAGGTGCAGTATTGATCCTTGAGGATTATGAGGAAGCCAAAAGGCGGGGTGCTCATATATATGCAGAAATAATCGGTGGTTTCGCAAATTCAGGAGCTCAACGAATGGGGGGAAGTATGGTTGCTCCTAATTCTACAGGAGTACAACGGTGTATTAACACTACAATTGAAATGAGTGGTATTCAGCCAACGGAAATTGATTTAATTTCCGGGCACTTAACAGGGACTATGGCTGATCCACTTGAGGTTGCAAACTGGAAGGAAGTGCTAAATCTAAAAGATTCAGAATTTCCTTACATTAACTCCTTAAAATCGATGATAGGACATTCATTGGGAGCCGCAGGTTCTATTGAATTAGTAGCATGCTGTTTGCAGATGGAGCACAATTTTGTGCACCCATCTATTAACTCTGACCCTGTTCATCCAAGAATAAAAGAACTTATTCCTGAGGAAAAAATTCCAAGTAATGGAGCTATTGAAACAGAAATTAATGTGATTGCCAAAACAAGCTTCGCTTTTGGTGATACGAATAGCTGCATAATCTTGAAAAAAGTTACTTAGACATGATTTCAAAAGAAGAACTTTCAGAAAAACTAAAAACGATTATCGAAAGCTATATTCCTGAAGAGGAAATGCCAGAAAAGTTTTCGTTGGACATGAACCTTACTGAAGAACTCGGTATCAATTCAATGCACGTAATCGATATCATCATTGATATTGAAAACGAATTCGATATCATGATTTCGGATGAAGAGTTACAAAATATGACTACAGGGGCAAATGTAATTGAGACTATTCTGAACAAGCTTAAAGAAAAGGAAGAAGGCTAAAACCCAATCCTGCTTCTTACAGCATCGGTTGCTCTCTTCTTGATTTCGTCTTCAATTTCTTTCTTTCGCTTTTCAAGTTCTTGCTTCTTTTTCTCTACGATTTGAAGCTGTTCATTTAGCTTATTTTCTAATTGGTCATATTGTGATCTAAGCTCTGCCTCCTTCTCATCCTTAAAAGTAAGTAGCTCCTCTTTCTTATTTCCAATCCTGGATTCTACTTCCGACTCAATCTTATTCCGGGCGTCCTCTACCTGGTTACTTATACTCCCTTTTAATGCATCTACAAAGAGGTTATCAATATTGGATCTGATCTTTACATCCAACGGTCCTTCTATATTATCCACTAAGGCGGTAATGTCAATTTCGCTGGTATTGGCTACTGCATCTTGAATGAGCTGCTTTACTCTGTTCTCTGGTCGCTCTGCCCCAAAATCAAACACCAGATTCTTATTCAGGTACTGGATTTCACTGTCAATGCGCTTATCAATGATACTTAGAGATGCATTAACCTCACCCACACCTTGCTGTAGCGGATAGGGTAATAATTCGGAAGGTGACAATGCGGTACCACTTAAATCGAATCCTGAATATTGAAAGGCTATTTCTTCTTTGGGAAGGTCTTCAAGGTAATTGAACTCTCCGCCAAGTTTCATACTTCTGGAGTTTGCATCTGAACCACTTAAATCGAACAGCATGGGGTTTCCCGATTTACTTTGATCAGTACTAATATCCGTTATTTTACCCGCAAGCTGTAATGCTGACTTTGTTTCTCCGGATAAGTCGATATTCTGAATCCAAAGCCTGGGCCATTCATATTTGTCGCTGAACTTATAATCCACACCCTCATACCGTTCAATTTCTTCCTCTTCATCTCCCCCACCTATGAACCTGCTCCCATATTCTCTGGCGATGGAAACATACTTTAGATATCCGGCATACTCTGAGAATAGCTCCTCACCAAAAAGAGACTGTGCTATGTTTTGGGCATCAATAGTTGGGAGCTTGGCCATTTTTGCTGCCCGATCAAAATCATCTTTGATCCACTCGTCAATTTGCGAAGTGCTAAACCGTGCGCTTCCGAAATCTTGTTGAAAGTCCGTTCTGATATTCTGAGCCATTGTTTTTAGTGAATCAACTTGTTTGGTGAGTAATTCAACTTTTTTGATGGCTGCTAATGCCTCTTCCGGGTTTTTCAGATTTTTGGTGTCTATACCATTCAGGGTTTCTTGAATTTGAGCAGTTTCACTATCAATATTGATATTTGAAAACGTACTATCCCATTTTTCATAGTTCTGAGAAAGCCCGTTTCTGAGAGAATCGATTTTGTCAGGAGCTTTCAAATCAACCGCTGCCAGTAAACTGTCGGTATTGATATCATCTTTGATATCAAAAAACTCAGCCTGAGCATTTTCCTTCGCCTCAGAAGAAATCTCACCAAAAGTTTCTGCTATAAAACCAGGTTCTTCAGGTTCCCCACTTTCTTCCGATACAGGCATTTCAAAATATCCATCCGTTTCTCTTTCAGTTTCGAATTTAAAATCTTTCAATACCACATCTTCGATAATCACCCTTTCCCATAAAGTTGGCCAGAAAAGAAAATCCAGTTCAGCTTCACCGGTTTCAAATGAGTTCTCCCAGGTATTCTCAGGATTCGTTACCTGAAGCCGATCCCAACGAATTTTCAACTCAGACAGGCTTACTTCTAACCCATCAATCTCAACAAGTGCGCCATTCACCAAACTAGCCTGGTATTCAACTTGCGATTCCACATAAGAATCAAGGCTGATAAAACTTGCTCCAAAAAAAAGCACTGCTATAACTAAAACAAATATAACTCCCTTTATCCTCATCTTAACCTCTCACTCTACTTACAGTTTGATAGATCGAATACAGCTTTGTCCCTTTAAGCATCTTCATCAGTTTAGTCCTCATCACTCGTTCATGAATGTGAATGCGATACTGAACCACACCTACTTTAGCAATTGGGAACATCGGGATACAAAGTATCAATGCGATTAAGAAACTTCCTATTACCACCGTATTATAGAATTTTGTTATCGCCCAAAATTCGTTGTCGTACATCATTGTCCAGGTTTGGCGCATGCTTTCTAATTCCAATAACCAGGTGCCAAATGCATGAAATAATGGATCGGCCAGATAGGCAAAGCCGCTAAATACAATGAAGCTTAGAATAGCCATTCCAATATTTACTTTTAAAATGATAATGAGAACCAGGATGAGCAGGTTGTGAGCAGACATAACCGGGGTAAGCCCGATAATCATCCCCAGAATTAACCCACCGGCTATTTGTCCCGGAGAAGCTTCAGAAGCAAGTGCTTTTAGCAACTTTGCAATGTATTTGAGAAAGAGTAACATAATTATTGACCAATCATCTTTGGTGTGTAATGTATTTACATAGATTCAAAATTCACACCCTAATAACAGTGCTTATTGAAGTTTAATATTCTATTAATTCGGGCAATTAAAATATTCAAAGCTATTTTTCGTAGTTTAATTTATTATCACGATTAAGTTTATGCGCTTTTCTTCTTATATCCCCCCTTTCTTTTTAATAATGATCCTGGTTTTCGTGTCAGGATGTAAATCGGATGAAGGAATTGACGCCTCTTCTCCTTGTGAAGACGGGACCGCATCCGGTACATATTCCTGTGAAAATTTTGATTTGTATGCGCATTTATCTGCTGAAGATTTAGGTGGTACCCGGTTGAATGATATTTGGGGATGGACTGATCCTCAGACAAATAAAGACTATGCTCTCGTAGGATTAACAGATGGGGTAAGCTTTGTTGATATTTCTGATCCAAATAGTCCGGTCGTAATTGGTAAGCTCGAGGAATCGAATATTAATGCAAAGTTCAAGGTCGTTGATCCAAGTGAAGCATACCCTGCATGTTATTTAGGAATAGGCACAACCGAGGCTTCGAAAAATATTGCTGAGGGGTCTACCTGGAGGGATTTGAAAGTTTTTGATGACCATGTATTTGTAGTAAGTGATGGCCAGGCACATGGAATGCAGGTTTTTGACCTTACAAAATTGAGAGATTACGACGGTGAATTCTTAACCTTCACTCACGATACTCTTTACGATCGTTTTGCGAATGCTCACAATATTGCCATTAATGAGCAAACAGGTTTTGCCTATGTGGTAGGTATAACTTCATCCGAAATATGTGGTTCAAGGCAGGAAACAGGATTACATATCATTGACATAAACTCCCCGCTTAATCCATCATTTGCCGGGTGCTATTTTGACCCTGAAACAGAACTTCCAAGTGCTGTAAATGTAGGTATTGGATATAAGCATGATGCACAATGTGTCAATTATGATGGGCCAGATTCAGAATACTCAGGAAAAGAATTATGTTTTGGTTCAGCTGAAGGAGCAGTAGTGATAAGTGATGTAACTGATAAAAATAATCCTACAACTATAGGATTTAGTGGCGCTAGTGAAATGCAATACTCTCATCAAGGCTGGCTGACCGAGGATCATACTTATTTCTTAATGAATGACGAAATTGATGAGGGTAATCTTGGAAGAAATACCAAGACGTATATTTGGGATGTTCGGAATCTGGAAACACCAACCTTTGTTGGGCATTATACCCACGATACTCCGTCAATCGACCATAACTTATATATCAAAGATAATATCGTATATCAGACGAATTACACATCAGGGCTAAGAGCCTTTAGAATAGGCAATCTTGCCAATGCCGAATTAATACCTTTAGGCTATTTTGATACTCATCCTGAAAATGACAATGTTGGGTACTCAGGAACCTGGAGTAATTACCCTTTCTTCAAAAATGATGTTGTTATTGTAAGCGATATTGAAGACGGGCTTTTCATACTTAAGCCCACTTTTTAAGGCTAAAAAGTTTGAAGAAACTGATTGGAAAGCATCTTTTTAGTTAATTTGATATTTGCGTATTTTTACAGCTTTCAAAAACTATACTCTCACTAACTAATTTATAATCTCTTAGCAATCTAGTTTCTGCATGGATTTATTTGATAAGCTTGAAGAACGGCCCAGCCCCTTAGGGCCATTCACATCTGAAGGATACGGGTACTACACATTTCCAAGACTAGAGGGTTCATTAGGCCCAGAAATGAAGTTCAACGGCAAGGATATGGTCGTTTGGAGCATCAACGATTACCTTGGAATTGGTAGTAACGAAGAAATTAAAAAGGTAGACACTGAGGCTACGGCAAAGTATAGCCTTAGCGCCCCTATGGGAGCTCGTTTGATGACGGGTAACTCTACCGAACATGAAGCGTTGGAAGAAGAACTGGCTGAATTCATTCATAAGCCTGAGGCTATGCTTCTAAACTATGGCTATCAGGGTATTATGAGTGTGATTCATTCACTCGTAGACCGCAACGACTTTCTTATTTATGACGAGCTTAGTCATGCGTGTATCGTAGATGGTAAACAGCTATCTATGGCAGACAAGTCTGTTTTTAAGCACAATGACATTGAAAGCTTCAAAAAGCAGTTATACAGAGCCGCTTCCAAGAAAAAAGATAATTCCTCTATCCTTGTTGTGACTGAAGGTGTATTTGGAATGACTGGTGACTTGGGAATTCTTCCTGAGATCATTGAGCTCAAAAAAGAAGTTCCTTTCCGACTTTTAGTTGATGATGCACATGGTTTCGGAACACTTGGTGAAGATGGCTCCGGTACTGGTACACATCTGGGCTGTCAGGATGGAATCGATATCTATTTTGGCACGTTTGCAAAAGCTGCTGCATTAATTGGTGCTTTTGTTGCTTCTGAGCCAAGAGTAATTGAGTTCCTTAGAGCAAACGCCCGTAGCCAGATTTTTGCCAAATCTTTACCGCTACCTATTGTGGTTACAGCAAGAAAGCGCCTTGAACTAATTAAGAATAATCCGGAGTGGAGAGATACCCTTTGGAAAAACACCTTAAAGCTACGTGAAGGCCTTCAAAAGATAGGGTATAATGTACTCCCTTCTGAGAGCCCCGTAACTCCGGTTCTTACTCAGGGAAGCACAGACCTTTGTACCGCGATTATGAGAAAACTTCGTGAAGAACATGGGGTTTTTGTTAGTGGTGTTGCTTATCCGGTGGTACCTAAAGGAATTGTACTCATCCGACTAATTCCTACTGCTGCTCATACCGATGCTCACATCGAAAAAACATTGGTAGCTTTTGAAGCTATCAAGGATTTTGTGATGGCATCAGCAAGCAAACTAACCGCCTGATTTGAATCTTAAAAAAAATTAAATGCCCTCACACGTTATTGTGAGGGCATTTTTGTTTCTTTGCACCTCTTTTTTGTACTTGAGCCCACCAAAAAAGGGTGGACTATTAACCTAATCCGAATCAACTCGAACCAGAGTTAAATTTTCAGGTACTGAATATCCAGCTGGATACCTTGCTTCGCCGTTGATTATCCATCTTGTAGTCTTTACAATATGCCAATAAAGTATATTTTCATCAGATTCATCAACATAAAGGCGTAACCGTGAAGGTCTACCTGTTTCTGTATCCTTATATGAAAAGTTAATTGAGGGACGTGAATCACGACCAACAAGTAATCCATTATTTAAAGTAAATTCCCCTTCCTCAACAGCTACCATAGCTAACTGCTTACTGCTTGATAGGGAATAGGTATAGGTTCCAAAGAGCACAGGAATATCTTTATTAAAACGTTTCTGATAAAATGTTCCTAGCTCTAAGTTAACGATTAGGGTGTCGTCTCCTTCAATGGAAATCCATGTTCCAGCATATTTTGATACCTTTGCATATCCACGAATCGCTTCATCTATATCTATCTCTGGGGTTTGGCCGAAGGAAAGCATGGATATGGCCAACATGCTAAGTGTAAGTATTGTAAATCGTTTCATAGTCTTTTAGTTACAGTTATCATTAACGATTGTGGTTCCGTTGGAGTGTAGTCTTTTTGCTGTCCATGAGGTAAAATTTGGATTCGCCTCAAAGAACTTAAATCCTGAACCCTCTATCATTTCGAGAAAAGCAAGTTGCTCACCTACTACTTTACCATATATATCTGCATAATTATCTAGTAGAAAGGTATACAAACCACTAAAGGAATCGACTTGCGCCTGGGTGCTAAATTTAGTGGTTAGAAAATTAATTACTGCTTGTTCATCATCCACCGCAAGCATATACCGGGTTCCAAAAAAAGTCACCAGACCATAGGTAAAGGTTCCCAGGTTATTGATACCTCCTGCATTATACATTCCATATAAAGCCTCTAAATCAGTCGTACTAAACACAGAGAGTGCACCAGGGAAATTATAATGCTGATGCATAGCTCCATCAACGCTATGAGGAGAATTAAAATACATATCTTCTCCACCAACAGGGCCTTGATGGTACTGATAATGTGGGTTTCCATTACCATCTTTATAAAAAGTCCAGCCTGTTTCTCTGTTTTTGGTATTTGCTTCATTTACTAAACTGAGCATATAACTTTTAAAAAAGCCATCCTCTTCAAGTAACTCCGCTAGTTGGCAAGGATTTGTTATCACGCTAATATTAAAATCGATGGCACAACTTTGGGGAACACCTCCGCTTTCCTGGTTGGTGCAAATGCCTGCTCCATCCGGATTACATGCCGCACAAGGGTCTCCGTCTCCGGAACCGGCACCTATTCCACCTCCGCCTCCACCGCCATCATCTACATATACCCAGGAATAGGTGGTACAGGTAGAATGGGAATAAGTACAGCCTGAGTCATTATATGGATCTGGTACATTGGGACGATCACACCAGAAGTGATCAATCACTGCCGTGCACATGTATACCCAATCGCCCATGAACTGCTTTTCGTTGGTATCCTTGTCTTTTACTTCAGCATACATCCACGAATCTTGATCAAATTCTCCAAGCTTCTTTTCTACAGCAACAATAATAGCTGGGCTATCAGGAAGCTTACAACGAGCAAATCGTACAATCCCTCCTCCTTCATGATCATCAGCTGATTCTCGTAAGTGAGCATTTTGAGCTGCAATTCGAAATACAATATCCCGGGTTTCCAAATTGGGGTCGTCTAAATATTCGTCCGGAATCTCCAGAGAATATTTTTCTGTGTTATATGCCCACTCCTCTCCTTCATTAGCCAAGGTATTTACCAGGCACAAAAAAGGTGAAGAAACATCTTTGGCATGTTCATCCGCAGGGTTAATGATTTCACCGGTGGGCCTCACGTAAGTGATTGGTGATTTCTCAAAGTTAATATCGGGTAGTTCCACTTCTTCATGTCCGGGACTTGTTTGGGAACATGAAATCAAGAAGGCCAACGAACATACTCCAAAAAACCGATATAGTTTTTTTATGTATGTGTTCTCTTTAGTTTATTTCTGACCAGACAGTACTAAGAGCAACCGCTTCTGTAAACGTTACACTTATTTCTAACTATTATCTAGATTTGGATAACCAAGTGTAAAACCCGATGACAAAACGCCCCTCTTCTTAATATCGATTAACCATTTAACAAGGAAACTATCTCACTCCCTTTTGAGCGGGAAATAGGAATTTCCTTTTCTAAGAGCTTATGCTTTAGGCGGTATCCTCTGGCATTGCCCAAAACTTCGAAGTCTTTGTTAAGATTGACAATGAAAGATCGGTGACATCGAATTAAGAACGGGTTAATGAGCTGACTTTCGAGTTTCTTGATTACAATACGTAACAGTTTACTCCTTGCCTTTCCATTCTCTTCCCAAACTATCTTCGAATAGTTACCCTCCGCTTCAATGTAGATAATACTTCCTTTTTTCAGCTTCAAAGACTCATTGATTTCCGACTTTAATACAACCGTATCTTCTTCCTCAAGTGTTGCTGTACCGGATTCACTGAAATAGTATTCCGGCTCCCTTCGGATTTGATCCATTAGCTTTTTAAATCGGGGATGATCTCTAATAGGATCAAAAATTGGATGAAGTGAAATAGTAAATACCCCAGAACGTATTTCGAAAGAACTTTCTAATGCATCCAATGCTTTTTCGTACTCTCCCATTGCTGTGTAGATGAATGCATAATCGTTAGAGAAGCTTATTCCGGGTTCATTCTTCTCGCGCTCCTCCACCTTTTTGATAATCTCCAGTGCTTTTTCTTTATCACCGATCTCACCATAATAAATTCCGAATCCAGATATTCCATGATTAGGCTCAAGACTTAGTGATTTTATCTTCTTCCATACTTCATAAGCTCCCTCTAAGTCGCCGTTGGTACTTAGTATCCGGGCTTTAAATTCGAGCGCTCTTTTATGATTTGGATATCGCTCAAGAACTCTATTGTATTGCTCAAGAGCAGCTTCATAGTTTTCGGCATAGAAATAAGCCTCAGCCAGATAAGTGGCTATTGAAGGAGAAAGTGGATCAAGATGAAGAGCAATATTTATTTCATTAATCGCTTCATTGTGCCTTCGCATTGCCGATAAATACCAGCTATAAGTATGATGTGCCTGCGCTGATCCCGGATTTAACTCCAATGCTCTTTCAAATGAAATTCCGGCCTTTACCCAATCCAGCTCATAAAAAAACTCAACGAAAGCTAGTGCAATTTGAGATTCTGCAAGGCGGTGATCCAGGTCTAAAGCTTTTAATGCGGCTTTTTTTGCTTCAGGATAGACTTCATTGGGTGGCATTTGTCCATATGCACCCAGGTAAGCGTTTGCGGTAGCTAATCCGGACCATGCCTGGCTAAAATTGGGCTCCAATTCGAGACACTCTCTAAATAAGCTAATAGCTCTTTTTAATTCCGGAACTGAACCATTATTCCAATAATACCTGGCCTCGAGATAAAGATTATACGCCTCTATATTTTGCGTGGGTGCTGCTTTTAAGTGTTTTTTACGGGCAGTAAAATTGGCCTTTAACTGCCTGCTTATCTTTTCTGCAATTTGATCCTGCAATTCAAATACATCTGTCATCATCCCATTGAATGAATCTGACCAAACCTGGTAACCGTCTGAGGTATTATACAGCCTCGCCGAAACTTTAATTCTATCCCCAGCTCTTTGTACTGTGCCCTCAAGGATTGAGCCAACGCCTAATTCTTTGCCAATCACTCTTACATCATTGAATTTACCTTTGAAGGCAAAACTGGAGGTTCTCGAGGTAACTTTCAGGCCTTCGATTTTAGATAAGGAATTAATGATCTCATCAGTGATACCGTCACTTAGAAAACTATCCTCTGAAGCCTCGTTGATGTCAAGAAAAGGAAGAACAGCAATACTATTTATAAAATTACTTCTTTGAGCTCTTATTTGATCGTATCTCGGGAGGATAAGCCCTTCATTGCCTAAGGCAAAAACTTTTATAGGCTCAGACACATTTTTGAGTTCGAACTCTCCCAGAAAAACGGGAGTAAAACCTCCCTGGTTTTTTATGTCATCGTAAACTTTTTCGGAGAAAATTATACTGCCTCCCACTCCCAGAGCTCCAAGTCGAGCAGATACATTTACACTATCTCCCAATACGCCTCCTTCATCATAGAGAATATCACCAATATGCATCCCTACTTTTATATTTTGGCTGAGTTTCTTCTCCAACAAACTAAGTTGCTGAAGTTCTTTAGCGGCACCCATTGCATGGATGGAACTTTGAAAAGTTAACAAAACACCTTCTCCATAATTCTGGATAAGCTCTCCCCCAAACTTTTGAACCACTTCTTTAATCAGATGAATAAACGAAGACTGAACCCTTTTTAATTGATGTTCATCCTGGTTTACAATGGCAAAATAGTTCGCAATTTCTGCAAACATTACAGCCACAAGTCCCCGTTTTTCAGATTCTATTATTCCTGGTTTACTCAAGTATAGGTAGTCTATTGTGGGAGGAACATATCAATTTTGGGATTGAATTGAATTCCTTTTTATACCAAAGAAGAAGTATCACGAGGATTACGATCCCAACCGTCACAAAAAAATCCTTCCTATCTCATCAGCATTTTTTGTGCTATACAGACATAGTAGATTTACTCCCGAATAGTAACAAATACCTAGAATTATGCATGAATTAACAGTTAGCAAAACTATTGACGCTCCCAAAACCCAGGTTTGGGATATTATTAAGGACTTCGGTTCTATTTACAAGATTCATCCACTTATTGAGTCTTCTCCCATTACTAATGGAACCCCTTATGGTGACGGAGCAGAAAGAACCTGTGTGATGTACAATGGTGGAGAAATACGAGAACGTGTATTCGACTATATAGAAGGAGAAAAATATACCGTTGAAGTTTATGATCCGGGACCATTCCCAATCGAGAAAAGCCTGGTAACCATTTCGGTAAGTGAAGCAAAAGACCAAAAAAGCACCCTCATCTTCGACATGAAGTTTAAACCGAAATTTGGTGTGGTAGGTAAGGTGATGGCATCTGTTGTCATGAAAAAACAGTTCGAAAACATCCTCACGCAAGTAGCTGACGGACTTAATACTCATTTAAAAACCGGAAAGCTCATTGGGAAAAAAGGAGTGCTGGTAGCTGCTTAATCACTTTCAAGTTAGAAAAGTAAATCCATGCTTCGGAATGTGATGATTCCGAAGCTTTTCATTCTATTGATCCATTATGGTAAAGAGAAACATGAACCAGCTTCATTATCATGAGCTTGAGAAACCTTCCAGAAAAATCCGAATTTCTTATGAGGGTCATATTCTGGCAGAAACTTATGAAGCCATTATTTTAAAGGAAGTGGGTCATAAAATATATGATCCTACCTACTATATACCGAAAGACGATCTGGATATGAGCCATTATCGTAAGAATGATCTTGAATACGAATGCCCTATTAAGGGAAAGGCCAGTTACTGGGATTACTATTCCGGCTCTAATTTATGGGTCAAAAACATTGCCTGGAGTTATGAAAACCCTATTGAATACTCCCGCCCCATCGAAGGGTGCCTGGCTTTTGATACCAGAAAAGTTTCTTTCGAGCTGTTTCCCTATGAATGATCTAAATGAATTAGTTCGTATTGAATTTTATATATACCGGAAGATGATCGGACGGTGTTCGCTGATCTCTAGTCTCTGATATAACAGCGTATTTCTGCACATTGATTTTCCCATTCACAAATATATAATCAATTCTATTGTCCAGCGGATGATGTACATCAAAGCCGTTGTACGTTCCAATAGGCCCAATAGGAGAGGTTTGCGAAACTTCTTTTGAGTCATATAATTCAGAACTAAAAACCTGAATCGGTTCTGCTTCAGGGATAGCATTAAAATCACCCATCACGATAACAGGGTCATTAGTAGTATTCCAAGACTCCAGCTTCTCTAACATCAGTTTGGCTCCATTCAGCCTGGCCAGCGGAGTCTCATGATCGAAATGGGCGTTTAGTACCCATATTATATCTCCTGAATCTTTATCCTGGAATTCAGCCCAGGTAGTAATTCTCCTGAAGTTTGCTCCCCAACCATACGAAGGTTCATTGGGTGTCTCTGATAGCCAAAAAGTTCCTGAATCTAGTACCGCTAGTTTCTCCTCTTTAAAATAAATGGCTGCATATTCCCCTTCTTTTAGTCCATCATCTCTTCCTACCCCTACATAAGAGTATTCAATCAGAGCACTATCTAAATACATTACCTGCCCATGCAAACCTTCTTGTATACCAAGTACATCCGGTTCATAAAAGTTGATTACATCAGCTACCCATTCTTTTCTATTCTCCCACCAATCCACTCCATCTCCCTGAGTGTTGTATCGAATATTATAAGTCATAGCAGAATAGTCTTGCGCTAAAACCATGAGAGAAATGCAGGTCGTTATTAGAAAAGTTAGGATAGTTTTTTTCATTCTATTGACATTATGACTTTATAAGATAATTTCACCTTTTCCTTCGCGAATTAAAACGGGTGTAGATGTGGTAAGATCGACTACTGTTGATCCTTCATTCCCTCCATAACCTCCATCAATTACTATATCGACCTGGCCTTGCCACTTTTCAAATATCAGCTCCGGGTCGGTGGTATATTCGATCACTTCATCTTCATCTTTTATTGAGGTAGAAACTATCGGGTTACCCAATGATTTGGCCAGAGCCAAGGCAATTGGACTATCAGGAATTCTAATCCCCACTGTTTTTTTTCTCTTGAATGCCGGAGGTAAGTTACTTCCTCCAGGAAGGATAAAAGTATAAGGTCCTGGGAGAGACCTCTTCAAAATTTTGAAGGTTTTGGTTTCAATCTGACTAGTATAATCCGAAAGATTTTTCAGATCGGAGCATATAAAAGACAACTCTGCCTTTTCAAGTTTAACCCCTTTTATTCTGGCTACTTTCTCCAGTGCCTTCTTATTATAGATATCGCACCCAAGCCCATAAACGGTATCAGTTGGATAAATAACAAGGCCTCCACGCTTTAGAACAGCCACAACCTTATCAATCGCTTTTTGATCAATTGGGTTGCTAAAGATCTTTATAAACTCTGCCATACTCTCTTCCTCCTGATTGTGAATATAAGCAGAACACTATTTCTACAAATAAAAAAAGGCATCCAATATGGATGCCTTTGGGAGTTGTTTAGTTAAACAACTTTTTTACCCAACCAAACACTCCTTTAGAGTTGGAATCTCCATCTCTTCCTCCAGACAAACCTTCATAAGTTGGTCTGGGTAATTCATTTGGCTTCACCTTTTTTCTGGGTGCTTTCTTTGCTTTATTCTTTTGTGCAGCGGGTTTCTTTCCCGTTGCTCTTTTCTTAGGACCCGACTTGTTCCCCTTCTTTTTTTCCTTAACCTGAAGCGGTAATGGAATTTCAAAAGGAGCATATCCCAATTCATCGGAAATTCGGGCTATATCATCCTTATCCATTTTGGATACCAATGAAATAATTCTGGCTGTTTTGCCAGACTTAACCAGTTCAATTCGACGACTGTATTCGTCTACGCTTTCTGGCACATCGTAATTAATAATCTCCTCAGCCTGATGTATCTCGATATCTTCTACCGACATTCCTCCGGTTACACAAACACGCATGTCTCCGGAAACAAACTTTTCATAGCGCTCGGTATAAATCTCTTTTTCAAGGTCACCACTTACACTAACTACTCCCCAATTCTTTTTCTTGAGGATATGGAATAGTCTGTCTGCAGTTCTCTTTGATGCTGAAAAAACTATGACTTTTTGGGCTGTAGATTCCTCCAGATGCGCCATAAGTGTAGAGATTTTCATGCGCGGAGGTACGTTTATAAAACCATGCTCTTTGGCACTTAACTTTTGCTTTCCAGCCTTTCCTTTTTTTGCTGAAGCAGGTTTTTCAGCCGGTTGTTCTTGTGCAGGTTCCTCTTCTTTTTGGTCAGCTTTCAGAACCACTTTTACAGAGACTTCATCTAGCTTTTTCTTAGCCCCTTCAAGATCGATTTCTGAGGAATCATTTTCGGGAGCTTCCTCCTTCTTTTGTGGAGCCGCCCCATTCGCTTTTCCTTTTTTCTCAGAAGGCTCCTGGATATCAAAACCGATGAGCTCTGGGTTTTGAAGAGTTACTTTTACAAGCTCTTCAGTAGCATTATTTCTTTGCTCCGAAAGCACCAACGTTTGTGGTTTCCCGTCAACAAAGCGTAAGATATCCTTCACCCTGTTTACCAGGTTAAAGTTTTCCATATCATGAGCTTCATCAATTACGATGAGTTGTAGCTCTTTTAAATGGAAATTATTTTTATCCAGTATTTCAATTAAACGCCCGGGATTAGCTACAATCACTGGCGCCCCATCAAGTACGGCTTGCTCTTGTTCTTCTTTGTTACCTTTAATGGCAAGCAACGCACTGCTTATTTGAGCATGATATCCTGTAGCCCATATTAGTTCATCAATGGCAATAGCACGCTCTATAGATGGTGTTAAGATTAAAACTTTGGTGCCTTCTTTTTCTCCGTTCTCTACAAGTGTTTTTAACGTTGGAATTAAAAATGAAACTATGTCTCCGGCTTCTGACTTTACGAGTAGATTTTTTCCATCTAAGGCAGCCGGTAACACTTGTTGCTGAAAAGGTGAAGGCGCATCAATTTGTACATCGGTCAGCCCGCTCAATAATTCGGGGCTCAGACCATATTCTTCAAAAGACAATGGTTACACCTCTTTCAAGTTTTGCTTAATCGTTAATATTTCAAAGATCTGGTTCCTTCAGGAACGCACAAATATACAAAACTTGCTTTCTAAGCTCACCCTTTTTATTGCTGCTGCTGATTTTCCAAAAACCGCTGTTTAAACATCACATTAAGCTCTATTTCTTTATTTGACCTCTTGATATGTGCATACACAATAAGTGATACAATCATTATCCCTAACAGCCCAATTATCCCTCCTTCCGGACCAAACTTTCCTCCGGTCCAAATCGGATTTCCATGATGCTGAAGTGTTAGCAATGAATAGAAATTTTCTGTTCCACTCACTTTGAATCCAAATACACCTCCCTGCACATAGTTCCAGGCAAAATGTATACCTACTGAATAAGCTAGCCGTCCGGTTAGCAGGTATGGAAAGGCCAGCATTATCCCGGCTAGTAGAATATTGACCGTAGAAAAAAAGGTAGCATTTGGATTGAAAATATGAGCTACTCCAAATAGCGCTGAACTTAAAAAAACAGCAAGTAAACTAGCTTGAACCGGAGTAACCTTACCGAATGTAAGCCCCTCTTTCATATTTGGTATCAAGTATGAGCGAAATTGAAGCTCTTCATACAAACCTACGCTGAGCATTTTAACGAAATAACCCAATGCAGGGATTAACCAGAATGTTGAGGAAACCCTATTCCAGGCATATCCTTGTATTGTGATATCACCTGTTAGCCATTGAATGCCGAAAATCAATGACATCGCACTTGCCGCAGCAATACTTCCGACAAAAAACTCAAGAAACCATGTTTTAGAAGGGCTAATACCCGCTTCTTTCAATGAGCTTCTCTGATCAATAAACCGATAAAAAATGTGAAAGAAAGCTAAGATGATCACACCGGCAAATAGGTACTCAAATCCATATAAATCAAAACCTACAGAGAAGCCCAGCAAAATAATCCCTAAAAACAGAAATACTACAATTCGAATAAGGACTCTGGGCCTGTTTTCTGCTTGATTAAAAAATGGATTCATACTAAATGAGGATACTGCGAAGTTTCTATATATGGAGATGATACAAACATACTTTTAAAACAAACACAGGATTTATGGAGCGTTACGTTTTTAGCACGGACAAAGAGGAAATGGAAGAGATCTTTGGGGTTATACCGGGTTCAAAATCAATTCTTAATCCAACTTATAATGCAGCACCAGGTAATTCGCTTCCTATTCTTTATAAAATAGATGGACGAACCGTTCTGGAAAATTCTATCTGGGGCATGGATGAACTGGGAAGTGCTATTGATATAGATGAGCTACTTGAAAATAAAAAATACCGGGATTTACTTGTCACCAATGCCTGCCTCGTTCCTATCAACGGGTTTTACATATGGAAAAAAACAGTAAGTGATCCATTACCTTTTTATACAAGAATACACACCCGTAAGCTCTTAGGTATTGCCGGTATTTATTCTGAGCATGAGGGCCAAAGGAATACTTTTACCGTAATTACTAAAGCTGCGAATGTACTCATAAAGCCTGTTACCAATACAATGCCTTGTATTATTGATCCCGATGATTTCCAAATCTGGTTTGATGGACAAGCAGCATCAATACTTACCGAAGGATTTAATGATGTGAATTTACTTCCGGAGGTTACAGTAGTCCGGGTACCTGATCTGGTAAATGATCTTGCAAATAACTCCCCGGATTTAATACAGCCTATTCCAAAATTAAGAGAAGAGGACTAGCTCAGGAAGGTTTTGTTCCCGGTTTTCCTTCTTTCGGGTTGTCGTAATAGCGGATGGTTGGATAGGCAAAATCTATGTTATCATACTTTGCATACTCATCTAATATCTGTTCCCAAATCTTTTGACTGGTTCCTCTTCTTCTCCGGGGATCGGTTAAATAGCGGATGGTAAGATTTATACCGCTGTCTTTAACATCTGTATATACTATGGGTGTCAGGTAGGTAAATTCAATTAAATACGATTTGGAAGCCTTTGCTATTTCTTCTTTGGCTTTTTCAATGAATTCCTTAGAAACCTCACTAACAATTTCATTAAGAATCTCTTTCGCCTTTTTCCAATCACTCTCAAAAGTGACAAGTACCTGTAACTCATTCCAAATAAACTTAAAGTCGCTGGTGTAATTAGCTAGTTGTTTTGTGAATACATAGTTATTTGGAATATGAATAACCCGCCCGGTACTCTGATCAGCATCTACCCAGTTGCCAATCTCTAAAATGGTAAATTTGAAGGTTCGAACATCAATTACATCCCCTTTACTATCCCCTAGCTGAATTCGATCACCTACATCAAATGGCTTTCTCCAAATTATGAATAACCAGGCAGCCAGATCTGTTATAGGGTCTTTAAGAGCTATAGCAATACCTGCAGATAGTAACCCTAAATAGGTTGCTATATCGCCAATGCCTGAAAACCAGATCTGCCCAACTACAAATATTCCAATGAAATAAGCGACATATGTTGAGTTTTTCCGCCATTTATACTGTGTACGCTTACTCTCAGACCTCTTAACTATGATTCGAAGAATAATGAAGCGAATAAACCATAAAAGGAAAATAATGCCAATGGTTTCAAAGATATTGGCAGTTAGATCTGGTGAGTTTCCCAGGAAATTTGTTATTCGATTACGAAAGTCTTCCATCAAAGCAATTTAAGATGTTCTTTTAATTGGTTTGAAAATGCAAATTTGAATATCTTTAAGGCCTTTTGCAAAAGTTAAGTTAAAAATCCAATGCTTTATAATATTATCATTGCTGTGATCACTTTAATTTGCGTTCTGTTAACGCTGGTGATTTTACTACAAAACGGTCAGGGACAAGGTTTATCAGGAATTGCCAGCGCAGGGGCTGGAATGGGTGGAAGTGCAGGACTTGGTGCACGAAGAACCGCTGATCTTCTTTCAAAAGCTACTACCGTTCTTGGGGCTGCTTTTCTAGCACTTTGTGTACTCGCAAACTTTGCTATCGACAGAAATACTGCACCTCAAAATAGTGTACTTGAACAAGGAGCTCCTATTAATGACATTGCTGTTCCATCGCAAACTCAATCAGCCGTTCCTTCTCAAACTCCTCCACCTCCCGTCAATAATGATGGGGGTTCTGACGATTCAGACAATTAATTTTTTAAACCCTCACGCAAAAGCGTGGGGGTTTTTTGTTTACAGTATTTTATAAAGTCCTCGTAACTTTCATTCACTCCTCTCGTTGTAAAATATTTTGGCTTTTTTATGCGGGATTACTTCCTGTATATTCAAAGACCATTTCATTAACGATTAATCCTATATCTATGAAAAAATTATTGCTTGCCCTAATTGTGGGGATTGTAAGTCAACCTATTCTTCTTGCTCAAACAAAGTTGGTAGAAGAAGTAAAAAGAGAGGGAGATGAGATTGTTATTCCTTATAAAAAATACGTTTTAGATAACGGTCTTACCCTTATTATCCACGAGGATAACTCTGATCCTTTAGTTCACGTTGATGTAACCTATCACGTTGGTTCTGCTCGTGAAGAACTTTACAAATCTGGTTTTGCTCATTTCTTTGAGCACATGATGTTCCAGGGTTCAGAGAACGTAGCCGATGAAGAGCATTTTAAAATTATTACCGATGCCGGGGGTACGTTAAACGGTACTACTAATCGCGACCGAACAAATTACTTTGAAACTGTTCCAAGCAATCAGCTTGAAGTTATGCTTTGGCTTGAAGCTGATAGAATGGGATTTTTCTTAGACGCAGTTACCCAGGAGAAATTTGAAGTACAGCGTGAGACAGTTAAAAACGAAAAAGGTCAAAATTATGACAATAGTGCATATGGGCTTTGGAGTGAAGTAAATGCTGCTGCTTTATATCCTTTTGGGCACCCTTACTCATGGTTGACTATTGGAAAGCTTGAAGATCTTGATCGTGTAGATGTAGATGATCTTAAAAAGTTCTTCCTCAGATGGTACGGACCTAATAACGCAACTCTTACAGTAGGCGGCGATGTTAATCCGGATGAGGTTGTAGAACTAGTTGAAAAATACTTTGGTGTTATTCCTGCCGGACCGGAAGTAACAGATATGGAATTAGATCCTGTAGTGCTCGATGCCGATCGCTATGTTTCTTATGTAGATAAGAACATTCGCTTCCCAGCACTTCTTTTTACTTATCCTACTGTTCCAAGATTTCACCCTGATGAAGCGCCACTTGATTACCTGGCACAAATTCTAGGAACCGGAAGAAGCTCTTACTTCTATAAAAAATTCGTACTGACACAAAAGGCAATCCAGTCTTCAACTTTCCATCCAGCAAGTGAGCTAGCTGGTGAGTTCACGATGTTTGTACTCCCATTCCCAGGACAAACCCTTTCTGCTTTTGAAACAGAAATGCGTCAAATTCTTGAGGACTTTAAAAATGATGGCGTTTCTGATGCGGATATGACCAAAATCAAGGCATCCTTTGAATCAGGCTTTATCAACGGGTTAACAAGTGTTAGCGGAAAAGTGTCACAGCTTGCTGATTATGCAACTATAGAAGGTAATGTTAACTATATCGAGAAGGATATTGAGAGATATAATGCCGTTACCAAAGAAGACATCATGCGTGTTTTTGAGACATATATTTATGGCAAGCACGCAGTAATTCAAAGTGTTTTACCTAATGACGGCGGTGCAACTGCGCCTGCTCAGCCAGATAATTTCACCCCTATTACTGAAGGTGATAATCCATTCCCTACTACCGATTACTCAGGGCTTGCTTATTCCCGACCAACCGGGGACACCTTTGACAGAAGTGTAAAACCAACTCCCGGAACTGCACCCTTAGTACCAGTTCCTGATTTCTGGAGAGCTGAAATGGATAATGGCATTAGAGTTATCGGAACTGAATCTAATGAGGTTCCATCTGTTACCATCCAAATGACTATTAAAGGTGGTCACAAAATGGATGCTTATCATTCTCAGAAAGCTGGTCTGGCTTCTATGACTGCAGCAATGATGAATGAAGCGACAGAGAATTATACCTCAGAGGAAATCCAGGAGGAGTTAAGGCTTATTGCCAGTTCTATTAGTGTATTTGCTGGTAATAATACTACTACTATTAGTATTAACTCCCTTACCAAAAATATTGACCGAACTCTTGAACTTGCAGAGGAAATCTTATTCAGCCCTGGTTTCACTCAGGAAGATTTTGACCGATTAAAGCAACAACAAATAGAAGGTATCCGATCTTCTTATCAAAACCCTGCAAGTATTGCCGGACAAGTTTACAATCGTCTGCTATATGGTGATGAGCATATCTATTCTGTTCCTGTAGGGGGTATTGAAGAGACTGTTGAGCGAATCACGCTTGACGATGTAAAAGCATTCTACGATCAATTCTATACTCCTGAGCTCACAGAAATTGTAGTAGTAGGTCAGATTTCAGAGGACGAAATCCTCCCAAAACTTGACTTCCTATCTGGTTGGGAACAAACTGGTGCAGTATTACCTGACCTGCCAAAACCAAGTCCAATAGATTACACAAAAATCTATTTGGTTGATAAAGCTGGAGCACCTCAATCTCAGATTAGAATCGGATATATGACTGATCTTACCTATGATGCTACAGGTGAGTACTATAAAACCACTCTAATGAATTACACCTTAGGTGGAGCGTTCAACAGTAGAATCAATCTTAACCTACGTGAGGATAAAGGATGGACTTATGGTGCACGTTCTTTCTTTGGTGCTAGCGAAGATCCTGGTGCATTCACTGCATCTGCTGGTGTTAAGGAAGTAGCTACTGATAGCTCGGTATACGAATTCATGAAAGAGCTTTCAGATTTCCGGGAAAATGGAATTTCGGATGATGAATTAACTTTTATGAGAAACTCTATTGGGCAAAGAGACGCTCGTCGTTACGAAACTCCTTTCCAAAAAGCAGGCTTCTTGAGTACTATTATGAGGTATAACCTTGATCGCTCTTATGTTGATGAACAAGCAGAAATCATCCGCACTATAAGTAAAGAAGAGATCAACGAATTAGCCCGAAGACATCTCGATATTGAGAATATGCATATTCTTGTTGTTGGTGATGGAGCTTCTCATCGCGATAAACTTAAAGCCCTAGGCTATGAAGTAGTGGATGTAACTGAAAAAGGTGACATCATTGAAGAAATAAAAGAGGGAGACTCGGACGGTAAATAAAATACCAATCCCTCTCTGAGTTTAAACCCCGTTACAAATATGTGACGGGGTTTTTTATTCAGTAATAGTAAATGTCTGTGTTTCGAAAAAAGGAATACCTGTTTCTGTTATACCTTCTACTATGATTCGATATGTTGAGGGAACATCATTAGCCCAGAAGCTAAGTGTACTTCCTGATCCTGTCACTTCAAAATCAGACTCCCAGTGCAAGGTAATACGGTTATCCTTAGTGGGATAGTCACTGGGAACAGTTACTCCATATCTGGGAGAATAAAATTGGCTTGGTAGTTGATATCCGATGAGGTTAGCTTGGATCAATCCTCTTACAGATTCATTAAAATCTCCTCCTTTCTTAAGAGAAACTACAATAACTCCATTAGCTCCTCTTGATCCAAACATTGCAAGATCTACTGAACTTCTCATCACTCCTATAGTTTTTATATCATTTCCGTGCAATGATAAAATGTCCGCAGCTCCAACTTCTATTCCATCAAGAAAATAAAGAGGCTCGTTTTCGGGATCATCATCTTCTGGATTATTAAAAGTAGCTCCCATTTCTACTTCTATGCCCGGTGTAATACCTCTATAAACAGTCCTTACTCCCGGTAATTGATCTAATATTTGCGCTACCCTAAAGCTCTTCATCCAGTCTTTTTCATCCAGATTGATATATGCACTTTTTGTATCACTTTGCTTTAACATTTGAACCAGATAGTCTTCTTCTAATTCCTCCTCTGTAAATCCTATACGGTTTGATGTTACAGTTATCTCGTCCAGCTCTGCCTGTTTCATTACTTCAATAAACTGCTCCGACTCTTTGCTGGCTTCTACAGCTCGCTCAAATAATTCCTCTTCTTCCGTACCTGTAGCTTCTATTTCTATAAGCTCCTCTTCGAGTAGCTTCTTCAGAACCTGGACTAATTCTTCTTTGCTCTCGGGTAAATGTGAAAATTGATCGTCCATTTCAATCACAATATTATCACTACCTTTTCTATCGTTCGCTTTTATTTCAACCCTTTCATTCCCATATATCTTCAATCCATCAATCACGAAATAGCCCTCTTCATCGCTAGTTACAAGCCAGGAGCCCTTTTTCTCCCCTCCCATGGATAACATAACCGGGGACTCAGCACTCCCAGTTCGGGTAAAACCTGATATGATTCTTCCAGAAACCCTGAAGCCCTGTTCAGCAAAGGAATACAACTCTATGTTCTCCCACTCTAATACACTAGACATATCATAGGCACGCCAACCTTGTGTCATCATCAAAATGTCCAGATATTCGTCAGCCTGTGAATGATCGCTAAAATAAAAGCCAGGATGTTCAATATGCCCTTCAAGTTCACTTTCGAGGTAAAGGCGACTAACTATTGAAGGTCTGTTACTATTAAATGGATCAATGGAATCATCATAAATCGATATACTCGCACTGGAAGCAAACTCTCCTACAGTCTCACTAGCTACTCTAATTCCAAGATCTATACGGTCACGTAACCCCACTTCTTCATCTGATAAGCTTAATGAGACTTCCAACTCATCTACCTCATTCTTATTAAAGGCTAATCTTTCAGCTACAGGAAGCCCGCTTTGATTCAGTAAGGTAAAGTGCACAACGCCTGTAGGTAACTGAGCTTTTGAAATAAATACCTGTCCCTTTCCATTTTGCATATTCACCAGTTCCGCAGAAAATACTTCCCCTCTTACGTGAGCAAATAAAAGAGGAGTACCTGCTACATCTGTACTGTTAGAAAGAACATTGACACTAAATTGATCTTGATCGTCATTTACAGATAAAAGAGTTCCTTCAGTAACAACCTCAGGTAAGGGAAAGGTCTTGCCGTTTACCTCAGCATAATACTCTCCATTCTGCTGGGGAGTAAATTCTAATACACCCATTCCAAGATGTGCAGTAGAAAATGGAATAGAATCCTGAGCGCCTTCCCGGTAAACCACTCCATGTATATCTTTACCCAATCCATCGGTACCAATTGATTTGAATGCTAACCGTGTAGGTAATCCAGCGACTAATATTCCGCCCTCGGGCATGAATTGTACATCAAAATCTTGTTCTTTGGCAGTAAGTTTACTTTCCTCTCCGGTTCTAACCTCAATATTTTTTTGGAATACATATGAAGGCCCAAAATTAAGAGCCCAAGCCGTATAAGCCTTAATTTTGTAGATACCTGGTTTATCTGATTTTTCTGTAAAACTTATATTTCCACTTGCTCTTCCTTGCTCTATTTCAACGGTTACACGTTCTAGCAATTTGCCTTCAGGCTCATACAGCTCTACATATAACACTTTGCTTAAATCGGAGGGCATGTTGAAGCTCCCAAGCTGTACATAAGCAGAAAACCAGATTCTATCACCCAGATAATAACTATCCCTATCGGTATGAAGATAGATTCTTTCTCTTGGCAGCTCCTTCTCAAGAGCTTTAAACTTCGAAATAAATTTTAATTGATCCTGACTTACCTGTGAATTAGCGTTCTGGTAAATGAACGTACTGCCCAGAAGAATTAGAAAGCAGAGTTTTTTCATGATAGAGTGAGTTAGTTACATAAAGAGTTAAATATATCGTGTTAATTTTTTCAACAATCGCATATTAATGCTAGCAAAATATGCTCTTATGATTACACTTCTAATAACCTTGGAAGCCAGGTTCTAATACTCTAGAAACAAGATTATTAAAGAATTAATAAAGAGTGGGTACTTACGAGAAGAAATAACTCATTTGTACCCTTAATTGAAGCCATTACATTTTTTATTTACCTGTAATAATTGATGCTTTAGTTGTACTAATCCTGGTAACTAAACAACTAAATCCTTACATCATGAAGAGACTCTTAGCCAGGATACTATTGTTCATAGCAAGCTTTTTATTTGGAATAGGGCTCGCAAAAATTACCAAAGCAGCCGAGACTTCAACTAGTACTTATTCGGAAATAGTAACTGTTCTAGTCTGATAAAAAGGAGTACCTGTTTCTGTTACGCCTTCTACTATGATTCGATAAGTAGACGGCACATCATTAGCCCAGAAACTCAATGAGCTTCCTGATGATGAAACCTCAAATTCAGGCTCCCAATGTAGCGTTAGCCTGGCATCATTGGTGGGATAATCACTTGGTACATTCACCCCATATCTGGGAGAATAAAACTGGACTGGCAATTGAAACCCAACTAGGTTGGTCTGAATAAATCCTTTTGCAGGTTCGAACCTGGCACCATTTCTGAGTGTAATAATAATTGCTCCACCTGCACCCTGTGCTCCAAAAATAGCCAGGTCAACAGAACTGCGCATAACTCCGATGGTTTGTACATCATCGGGATCGAGAGACAGCACTGCGTCGAGATCGGTAAATACTCCATTTATCAGAAAAATAGGCTCTACCGGAGTACTAAAACTTCTTGTACCTGTATTTATGGACAAAATATCAGGCAATACGAACGTAACACCAGGCAATTGAGTAATAATAGTTGGCATTGTAGCGCTTCTCATCCATTCTTTTTCATCCAGATCGAAATAACTCCCTCTGGCTTCCGATTGTTTTAGCATCCTTTCGGTATAGTCTTCGTTAATTTCCTCTTCATTAAAGCCTATTCTTTCTGATGTCACAGTTATTTCATCAAGCTCTCCCTGCATCATCACTTCGATAAATTGTTCCGCTTCAGTACTTGCTTCAACTGCTCTTTCAAAAACTTCATCCTCTAATGGAGATTCATACTGATTTTCTTCTGTAATTTCCTGCTCAAGCAAAGCCCCAATAACCTGAGATGTTTCTTCTTTCTCAGTGGGTAAATGTGAAAATTGATCGTCCATTCTTATCGTAATATTATCACTACCCTTTTTGTCATTAGCTTTTATCTCTACCATTTCACTGCCATACACTTTTAATCCATCGATAAAGAAATTTCCTTCTTCATCGGTAGTAACAACTTGAACCTGTTTTTCTTCAGTACCCATTGTGAACATTACGGGTGCTTCACCCTGACCTCTTCGAAGTAACCCTCCCGTTATTCTTCCAGAAACCCTGAAGCCTTGCTCGGCAAAGGAATACAACTCTATGTTCTCCCACTCTAATACACTAGACATATCATAGGCACGCCAACCTTGTGTCATCATCAAAATGTCCAGATATTCGTCAGCCTGTGAATGATCGCTAAAATAAAAGCCAGGATGTTCAATATGCCCTTCAAGTTCACTTTCGAGGTAAAGGCGACTAACTATTGAAGGTCTGTTACTATTAAATGGATCAATGGAATCATCATAAATCGATATACTCGCACTGGAAGCAAACTCTCCTACAGTCTCACTAGCTACTCTAATTCCAAGATCTATACGGTCACGTAACCCCACTTCTTCATCTGATAAGCTTAATGAGACTTCCAACTCATCTACCTCATTCTTATTAAAGGCTAATCTTTCAGCTACAGGAAGCCCGCTTTGATTCAGTAAGGTAAAGTGCACAACGCCTGTAGGTAACTGAGCTTTTGAAATAAATACCTGTCCCTTTCCATTTTGCATATTCACCAGTTCCGCAGAAAATACTTCCCCTCTTACGTGAGCAAATAAAAGAGGAGTACCTGCTACATCTGTACTGTTAGAAAGAACATTGACACTAAATTGATCTTGATCGTCATTTACAGATAAAAGAGTTCCTTCAGTAACAACCTCAGGTAAGGGAAAGGTCTTGCCGTTTACCTCAGCATAATACTCTCCATTCTGCTGGGGAGTAAATTCTAATACACCCATTCCAAGATGTGCAGTAGAAAATGGAATAGAATCCTGAGCGCCTTCCCGGTAAACCACTCCATGTATATCTTTACCCAATCCATCGGTACCAATTGATTTGAATGCTAACCGTGTAGGTAATCCAGCGACTAATATTCCGCCCTCGGGCATGAATTGTACATCAAAATCTTGTTCTTTGGCAGTAAGTTTACTTTCCTCTCCGGTTCTAACCTCAATATTTTTTTGGAATACATATGAAGGCCCAAAATTAAGAGCCCAAGCCGTATAAGCCTTAATTTTGTAGATACCTGGTTTATCTGATTTTTCTGTAAAACTTATATTTCCACTTGCTCTTCCTTGCTCTATTTCAACGGTTACACGTTCTAGCAATTTGCCTTCAGGCTCATACAGCTCTACATATAACACTTTGCTTAAATCGGAGGGCATGTTGAAGCTCCCAAGCTGTACATAAGCAGAAAACCAGATTCTATCACCCAGATAATAACTATCCCTATCGGTATGAAGATAGATTCTTTCTCTTGGCAGCTCCTTCTCAAGAGCTTTAAACTTCGAAATAAATTTTAATTGATCCTGACTTACCTGTGAATTAGCGTTCTGGTAAATGAACGTACTGCCCAGAAGAATTAGAAAGCAGAGTTTTTTCATGATAGAGTGAGTTATAAAAAAAAGGCTAGAATGATTCTAGCCTTTAGACAACAAAAACAGATAAATGTTATTGTTGCAAAAAAATAAATATTTAACTGATACTTACGGACTAACTACTCTGAATGGGCTCTCCTTTACAATTTTATGACTAACCCTTGTCATAATATCTAAGTAGTGGTTGTATTCCGGATCACTTGCTATCGGCGCCTGATCCCCAACTAAACCCCAGGAAATAATCTCTTTCGTAGTTTTATCATATAAATAAAACTCTGTTTGGAACATTAACACCCGGTAAGAAGACGCTTCATTACCAGCGTAGCTTGATCCTGTTGTTTGTTGTTCAGCTACTCTAAATCCGTAACCTTCCAAAAAGTACACATATCGCTCAGGAAAAGAGTTTAACAAACTATCAGGAGGAAGTGTGATTTCAATAGACAGATTTTCAGCATCTAGCATCTTTCTTTCGAATGCAGTAACCGGAAATTCTACATCTTCATTAAATATTTCTACCGGACTTAAAGTGCTTTTACTAAAGCCTGATTCCAGCGCAAGATATAAATATTCTTTAGTTGTTCCGGTAAGCGGAGTAATAACTGCATCCGGAACCCATTCTTTTTGAATTGGTACAACTGCAAAAGAACTCGTAATGGAGTTCTTTTCATAATTTTCATCAAGATAAATTGTCTTAGTAGGTGCACAAGCGATTGCAAATACTAATACACCAAGACTCAGGGATAAATAATTTTTTCTCATAGCTTATTTTAATTACTCTCTTTAGAGTTTTATGAAGACTATTAAAATAACAAAACATTGTTAATAGGTGTTAACGAAAAAGTAAAAAAGTGTTTGCTCTCTTAAACAAACAGTACTTTTAAAAGGATAAATTTTCCTTTTTCGTTTCTACTTCAATGTATTCTCTCATTTTTTTCTACTCCATCGAATTGGTATCATTATTTGCCTATACAAAAGCGAGAAAAGATAGAGTCCAGAATATGCTCGTTTGTAATCTCCCCGGTAATTGTTCCCAATTCGTTAAGGGCTGCTCTTAAGTCGATCGATAAAAAGTCACCAGTGAGATTCTGATTCAACCCTATTAAAGCGGCTTGAACATGGTCTTTCGCTTTTTGAAGACCGTCTCGATGACGAGTTGAGGTAACCAGTATACTGCTTGCATCATAGTGCTTGTTTTCAAGCGCTCGGTTCTTGAGCAGCTTTTTTAGTCGATCAATTCCATCTCCATTGGCTGCTGAAATTTTTAAATCAAAAACAATCCTGCTTTCCCTCTCAATTTCGATATCCGCTTTTGTACCAAGTAGTATAAATGGTGTTTCTCCTGCTTTTTGCTGAAGTGCGGCGATTTCCCTTCTTTCCACCTCATCAAACGGAGTGTTAAGCTCTTTTAGATAAATAGCCAGATCAGCAGCTTCAAAAGCATTCTGTGATCGTTTTACTCCCTCCGCTTCTACTATGTCCTCTGTTTCCCTTAGGCCCGCAGTATCAATTAGCTTGAATAAGAGTCCGTCAAAATTCCAGTCAGCATCTATGGTGTCTCGGGTAGTTCCGGCTATATCAGTTACAATTGCCCGTTCACTACCAATTAATGTATTTAGCAGTGTAGACTTCCCGGCATTAGGGCGCCCTATAAATACTACCTTTATTCCATCTTTAATAAGGCGACCAGCTTCATATGTATTCAACAGATTCCCTAACTCTTTATCTACTGCTTCAAGTAAATTTCTGAGTTGTTCCTTATTGGCAAACTCAACGTCTTCTTCAATAAAATCGAGCTCAAGCTCAATCATTGCAGTCGCATCAATAATTTGCTGGCGAAACTGTTTCACATGCTCCCCAAGCTTTCCTTCTAGTTGTTGGTTTGCTGCATCTATTGCTTTAAGACTTTTAGCATGAATTAAATCTGCTACTGCCTCTGCTTGATCTAATTCAAGTTTCCCGTTTAAAAAAGCACGTTGGGTAAACTCCCCGGCTTCCGCTGCTTTAACGCCCAATGCTAGAATGGTTTCTAAAACCTTTTGAGTAATAAGCACCCCGCCATGGCAGGATATTTCTACCGTTTCTTCACCTGTATATGAGGTAGGTGAGTGAAATACAGTTACCAGGACCTCATCAACAGGTAACCCTTTTTCATCTATTATTTTGCCAAAATGAACCGTATGTGATACCTGTTCAGAAAGGTTTTTGCCTATGAAAGCCTTGTCAACTATTGCAATAGAATCTTTCCCCGAAATCCGAATAACCGCTATCCCCCCTTCACCTATCGGTGTGGCTATTGCAGTTATTGGGTGTGCTTCATGTATTTCGCTGTGCATAGCTTAAGATACAAAGATCCCCGTTTTACTTCGCTTTACAGACATTAGAGTTTTTTTGTGATGAACCGCTTTCAAGATGTGGTAAGTCGTTAAACTGATCGTATTTGGCAATCGTACTATTGTTAGGCGTTCCTTTGATGTTCAGAAAGGGTTTACGCTTGATCAACATGAACAAATATAAATGCCATGAAAACTAAGTCTTTTTTTGTGCTACTACTGCTAGCCCTTTTTGCAATTAACGCGTACGGCCAGGATGATAAGGAATACAACCTTTTTGTTGCTGCAAATAACGGAGATACTAAATCCATTTCTTCACTGATTTCAGGAGGAGTAAATCCAAATATTATGGATCAGCATGGGAATACTCCCCTTTACCTTGCTGCCATGAAGAACAATGCTTCTTCAGTTAGCTTACTTTCCAAATTAGGTGCGTTTATGAACACATCCAACCGTTCAGGAAATACTCCTCTTGCCATAGCTACCATTTATGATAACCATCAGGCTGTTGAGGCATTACTGGCATCCGGAGCAGATCCGAATTATATCCGCAAGGACGGCTTTACCCCAGTCCATATCGCTGCTTCGAAAGGTAATTATCAGTCTCTTGTTTATCTGATCGTTTACAATGCAGATATAAATAAGGCGGCGAATAATGGAGTGACCCCTCTAATGTTAGCTGCTTCAAAAGGACATAAAGATGTTGTCACCTTATTGCTCAGTAATAATACAGCTGATCGCATTAACGAATCCGGAGAAAGTGCTTTAAGCTGGGCTATTGAAGCCGGGCATACTGAAATTGCCGAATTAATCGAAAATCGGAACACTTCGTTTTAAGAATGTATAGATAGAGCAATGAAAGGCTTCTTACTGATACTAAGAGGCCTTTTTTATGCTCGATTCTCTAGAAAGCAGTGAACTTATGGTCAACATCACAACTGAGACTATTTAAAGTGAATATCCTGGCCGTGAAAATTAAATCCGATTTGGATTCATAAAATGCTTTCTGTGATATAAGAAGCATTTTTTCTAGCTCCTGCTTCAGGAACGCAGGCGGAACTATCTTTTTTGAATTTATCTCTATTGTAAAAATGTAGTAGACTAATAGTCTACATGATTATTGAAACTGGTCAAATTAATTATACTCAGCTTAATAACATTAACCCTATTTAGAATTATGAAACGTTTCTTTTCTCTCTCAATGATTTTCCTATTCGGGACAATCATACATACAAACGCTCAAACTTTATATTCTGATCGACCCGGAGACGGATATAGCGCCAGAACAACCAGTGGATTTGTATTAGAAGCTGGCGGTAGTTTAAATGATGATATAAGTGATATTGGACAACTACACCTAAGATTTGGTGTAGGCAAAAACGCTGAATTACAGTTCGATGCAGGTTCTGTTGTTTTTGCTAATGATGAATCGGATCTGACTTCTCAGGCTGCTTTATTTAAGTATCAATTCCATAACGATGGTAAAATTATTCTCACAGGACTTGTTCGAACTGTTTTACCTTTTATCAATCAAGATGACCTTGAAGAAGACTTTTCCACTCGAATTGGTATCCTGGCTGATTTTAATTTTTCCCCTAAGTTTATGCTTAATGCAAATCTTGGCTATGGAGAGTTTTTTAATGATATAGATGATGGCTCCTTCAATTTTAATGTTACCCCTTTTATTGACTTAACAAATACTACAGCGCTTTACTTTGGCTATGCCGTACTATGGTACGATGATAGTGATGCTGATACTGACAAACTCGAAATAGGAATTGCTCATAAACTTGACAGGTCCTTTCAATTAGATGTAGGAATTATGGATATAGAGGGTACTACTTACTTGAACTTTGGAATTGCCAAGGCTTTCTAATATCCCGGTATTCCCAGATGATCAAAGCTCCATTGCTAAAGCATGGGGCTTTTTTTGATTTATGGAATGTTGATTTTCTCTGCCTTTCACAGTTATTTGTTCACTGCTTTCAAAACTAACTAAGCTCTTTTTATGCGAATCATTTCATTCCTTATTCTATTCCTTTTCTCGACAGAAATACTTGCTCAGCAAACCACTGACAATAACAATAAAAACCAGGCGATCGCTTCTATTGAAGAAATGTCTCAAGACTTAATTCAATTAAGCGATGAAATTTGGGGGCATGCAGAAATAGCTTTTAAAGAAGACCAGTCGTCAGCAACTCTTTCTAATTTTGCAGAGAAGCACGGGTTTAGAGTAACACGAGGAGTAGGTGAAATTCCTACCGCTTTTACCGCTGAATTTGGGAGTGGCGAACCTGTTATCGGAATTATGGGTGAGTTTGATGCCCTTCCGGGGCTTTCACAAGAAGCTGTTCCCTATAAATCTCCGATGATTGAAAATGCCCCAGGGCATGGATGTGGGCACAATATTTTTGGAGCTGCATCACTTGGAGCGGCTATCGCTATCAAAAATCTAATTGAAAGCGGAGAACTGGAGGGTACTATTCGTTTCTACGGCACACCAGCAGAAGAGAAGTTTTTTGGAAAGCTTTGGATGATCCGTGCTGGTCTTTTTGATGATGTGGATGTAATGATGGATTGGCACCCCAGTAACAGAACCGAGGCAGATGTGCAAAGCAGTCTGGCTCTGGTCGATTTTTTAGTCGAGTTTCATGGACAGGCTGCCCACGCCTCAAGCGACCCCTGGAATGGGCGTAGCGCCGGGGATGCACTGGAGTTGTATACCGATGGAATTAATATGTATCGTGAGCATATTAAACCAACTGTTCGTATTCATTACCATATACAGGATGCTGGAAAAGTGGTAAACGTAGTACCAGATTATTCCAAAATTTGGGTCAGGGTTCGTGATACCAAACGCGATGGAATGAGGCTGGTGTATGATCGTGTTGTAGAGATGGCAAATGGGGCTGCAATTATGGCTAACGTAGAACATGAAGTTTCGCTCATCTCAGGAATACATGAAGTACTTCCTAACAGAACCGGAGGTGCAGTACTACAGGCAAACCTGGAAACACTTGGAACCATAGAATACACCGATGAAGAGATTGAGTTTGCTAAAGCTATTCAGCGAGCTACCGATAAACCTGAGGTAGGAATTGATATGAAGATCGATCCAATGAAGGAGACGGCCGAACATCCTACAGGGGGGTCAACCGATGTTGGTGATGTAAGCTTTATTACGCCTACTATTCGGTTAAGAGGAACTACAGCCCCATCCGGAACACCCTGGCATTCATGGGCAGTAGTAGCTACCGGAGGAATGTCGATTGGGCATAAAGGACTGGTTTATGCTTCCAAAGCATTAGCAATGACCATGGTTGATCTCTATGAAAATCCAGAACTAAGAGATGATATCCGTTCCGAGTTTTTAGAACGAAAAGGGGACTATGTATATGAAGGAATGATCCCAGCTGGACCACCACCTTTGGATTTTGAGCAGTAAAAAAGAAAAGGCTCTGTAGTTGAGAGCCTTTTCTAGTTTCATGATTTATACATTAATGAACATTACCCATCAACTTCTTCATTGGTTTGATAAGTAACAAGAGTAAGAAACCTGCACCTACAGTTGTATATACGATCATTAAATATTGATCTGGCATTTGAGCCAATGCTTCCGTGCTTTCACCGGAAATCTCCCCACCTATTCGACCAGCGATTAAGTTTCCGAGTGAAACGGACATAAACCAAACACCCATCATTTGTCCATAGTATTTCTTAGGGGCAAGCTTTGTCGTTAGACTTAAGCCTACCGGACTTAAACTAAGCTCTCCAAAGGTGTGAAACAGATAGGTAAATATTAACCAGGTTGGTGCTGCTAAATCTCCCGAAGCGGCAATTTTTGCAGCGAAGAACATAACCAGGAATCCTATACCAAGTAAGATTAGACCCAGAGCAAATTTAAGTGGGCTTGATGGTTCCAGGTTTTTTCGGGCTAGCCACACCCACATTGCTCCAAAAATTGGGGCAAATATGATAATGAACAGAGCATTGATAGATTGAAATGCTCCGGCAGCTATAGTAAATCCTAAAAATTCACGGTTAGTAAAACGATCGGCAAATAAATTGAGCGTTGACCCTGCTTGTTCAAAGCCAGACCAGAACATGGCTGAAAACACAAATACAATACCTATTGCTCCAACCTTCTTTTTCTCATCATCGTTAAGACCACCAAAAAAGGCCACATACCCTAAGAAAAGGAGGGCTGAGCCAACAATCAGATAACCAGAAATATCTGCGATGTACACCGCATCAATTGGTATAATGCCCGAAAATGCCAATACTATAACTAAAATACTGAGTCCTAAAGCGATAGACAGGTTGCGAACAATTTTATTTTTTGCTGCAATCTCATCTTCTGTTTCAAATGTCGGAGCGTCCCCTATTCCATCCAAATACTTCTCAGTATATCGGTATTGAATTAAACCAAACACCATAAACAATCCTGCAGCACCGAATCCTAAGTGCCAGTTAATTCCTTCCCCTAAGGAACTGGCGATAAGTGGACCAAACAGCGCCCCAATATTGATACCAGAATAAAAAATAGAAAAGCCGGCATCCCTTTTTGCACTTTCACTTTCGGGGTACAGAGAACCAACTACAGAACTTACATTAGGCTTTAGAAGTCCTGTTCCAGCTGCTACTAAAATCAATCCTAAAAAGAATGGATAAGTATCCAGTTTTGTGACCGTTTCTGCGGGGTTCATACCAAGTACTTCTATGAAACCAGGAATAGCAATTGTAAAGTGTCCAAGAGCGATTATGATTCCACCCCACCAAACCGATCTTTTGAGACCGAGTAATCTGTCGGCTATCCAGCCCCCAGGAAGTGCCAATAGATAAACGCCCATGGTGTACAAGCCATAAATTGCCCCCGCATTTTGATCATCAATACCCAGACCACCATCCATGATCGCTTTGGTCATGAAAAGGATAAGAAGAGCCCTCATCCCATAGTAGCTGAAGCGCTCGAACATTTCTGTAAAGAATAAAGTGGCTAACCCGCGCGGATGTCCAAAAAAAGTAGCGCCTGAGCCATTGTCTGGATTTGACATAGAGGTAGTTTAATTAGCTGTTACAACATATAAAGTGCGTTGATGATACCTAAACGCTCTGTACACCGCAAGCGAGATTTAAAAAAGCGCTTTTCTAATGTTTTTGATCAATTCGAAACTTTGATGTTCGGTATTCGTGTGAGTTTGAGTAAATTTTTTCGCTATGGAACTACTTTGGATTGCCCTCGGTGTTATTTGTATTCTAATCGGTCTAGTCGGTGCTTTTCTTCCGGTTATGCCCGGTTTACCATTCAGTTATGCAGCTCTTTGGATTCTTCAACTTAGTGGAGTTGCACAGTTCTCAACATTCTTCCTGGTTGCATGGGGGGTTATAGTGGTAAGTATTTTAGTGCTTGAAAACGTGATTCCCATGTACACGACAAAAAGGTTTGGTGGCTCTTCCTATGGAGTTACCGGTAGTACCATTGGTATGATAATAGGAACACTTTTCTTCCCGCCAGTAGGCTTTTTCCTTGGCACACTTGTAGGAGCTTTTGTTGGTGAATTCATCTACAAGCAAGATGCTAATATTGCACTTAAATCTGCCTGGGGATCTTTTGTAGGCTTCCTTACAGGAACTATGATTAAAGTAGTAGTAGCAGCTATGATTGCTTTCGCATTCCTAAGAGCAATCTTATAACTGGTAATAGCAAACAAACTATTAAAGGTCATTCCGTTGCGGGACCCGGAATCTGTGAAGATCAATTTGTTGATAAAATACAGCTTCTTTCCAGCGGTTTAATCTCTAGAGATCCTGAAATAATTTCAGAATGACTGATGAAAAGGCTTTCGATTCACGCTAACAACTACTTCACCAGCAACATCCTACCTATTTCAACTTCACCGCCTGCTCTTAACTGGTAGAAATAAGTTCCACTTGGTAGTTCGCTAGCTTCAAAAGAAACATAAAATTCTCCTGCTCCCTGTACCCTATCCACCAGGGTTTGAACCAACCTCCCGTTTACATCATACACTTTCAAACTAACCTGACCCTGCTGCTTCAGTTCATAAGGAATTATGGTAGAAGGATTGAACGGATTTGGGTAATTATTCCCTAATCTGATAGCTCCCGGAAAATCGTATTCTGGTTCATTTGGGGAACCTTGAGGCAAATTCATTTCATAAGCCCCATTTCCATGGGTAGCAACCCTAAGCATTCTGTTTGATTGAGAAATCACTAAATCCATGGCAAATACAGCATCGGGCAAATTTCCATTGATGTTTTCCCAGGTTTCCCCTCCATCTAATGATTGAAAGACTCCAATTTCATTACCTACAAAAATATGATCCGGAAATTGTGGGTCAACCGTTACCGCCCAGGTAGGCAGATCAGGTAAGCCGCCGCCAATATCTATCCAGTTAGCCCCTCCATCAATAGATTTGAAAAGATGAGAGCTTTCAAAACCTGCAAAGGTGATGTAGACAATCTCATCATTATTAGGATCTACCACAATATCAGTAGGGAAACGGTCGGGAAGATCATTAGTAATATTTATCCATGTATCTCCTCCATTAATTGTCCTATATACTCCCGATCGGGTTACTTTCGGACTTGAGGTAGCATAAACTACGTCTACACTTTGGTGGGAAGCAGCCATTGCCGACATAGAGTTTCCATCCAGGTTTAGGTTTGAATTTGTAGCAAACCAGGAATCGCCACCATCTTCGGATTTATAAATTCTTTCCCCACCCATATACATGGTGGTATTGTCTACCGGGCTTAATACAAATGGAGCAATAAAATTAGCTTCTGAAGTAGGAAACAACTCAAAGCTTGGTCGAGCCCAGGTATCTCCGAATTGAGACTGGGTAAATAGATCGTCCGTTTTAACAGCCTGTGCAAATTGAGCAGAAAGATAGGCTATGTTATTATTATCCTGGTTTAAAGCAGTCCATGCACCATCACCAGCCCATCCCCTTCTCCAGTTTAAATCTCCTTCGTAAATAATACTATTATTGTCCTGAAGACCTCCCAACATCAATGAGCCATTCGTATTGGAGTTAGATACTCCATTATAGAATTGAACGGTCTGGTATCCTGAATTACAATTTTCAAGGGTGGTACCTCCATCAGTAGTTCTAAAAATTCCTCCATCGTTTATAAAGTAAATGATGTTAGAATTTTGGGGATGGAATACAATATCATGATGGTCGGCCCAATTGCTTAAAAAAGGATATAGATCTCCAAAGTCGTTAGGACCAGCAGGTTGAGCAGGATTAGCAAATACGGTATCCATATTACTACCGCCATTAGTTGACCTATATAGTAATTCGGGCTGCCCGGTAGCCCAGATCAAATCCGGGTTAGTTGGATGAATGGCTACTGCATGGGAATACCATCCTTGAAATCGGGCATAAAAATCATTGCTTTCAAATTCTGTAGTCCAGGTGGAGCCACCATCTTCTGTTCTCATTAGCCAGGTTTTGTTAGCTTCTTCAACGGCACCAATTGCTCCATTCGAATTCCCTATGCTTACAACTACTACATCAGGGTCGCTTCGTGACATATCAAGCACGGGTTTTCCCTGAAAACTAATCGGCCCGCCAAAGCTAGACAGGCTCACCTGCTCAAAGCTCTCCCCACCATTTATAGTTCTATATACTCCATGACCAATACTTCCCTGTCCGCCATTCGTAATAAATACCTTAGTGGTATCAACAGGATTAATGGCAATATCCGTGGCCATAGCCACATTATGAATAAGCTCCCAGGTTTCACCTCCGTCCAAGGTTCTGTAGGTTCCTTCTGTAGTAGCTGCCCAAACTGATAATGAATTCTGCGGATTTACCTGGATTTTCTGTACTGCTCGCCGTTGATCAACGGTCCAATCCAGGCTTTTCTCCCAGGTTTCACCTCCATCTTCTGTTCTAAGGATTCCTATCCCATAGCTTCCACGAGTAGTTCGTACCGGACCAACACCGGGCATGAGAGTTTCTGTACCATAAGATTCGCCTGTACCAATGTACATCACATCTGGATTTTGAGGATCCATCGCTATCGCTGCTACTCCAAGAACAGGAAAACCGGTACTCACATATTCCCAGGCATTTAGTCCAACTCCGGCCGAAGTAGTTTTCCAAATCCCTCCGCTAGCCGAGCCTGCAAACATGATATCAGGAGTATCAGGATGAATAGCCAAAGCCAAAGTTCTCCCTCCGATGTTAATCGGGCCCATAGCTGTCCAATCTGGGTTCACAAATCCTTTCGCTTTTGCTCTTTCATTAGAAACTTGAACTTCCTCGAAAGCCTGAGCAAAACCCTGATCCGGAATTGTAAAATTGGGATAGCTTCTGGCCAAACTCACATAATCCAGGGCAAGTTTGGCCCCTGTTGCAGGGCCATCTTCAGGAGTTAAAAGCTGATTTTGTTCAGTAGGGGGTTCTATAAAAAAGAGAATTCCGAATAGAACAAGAGTACAAAGGCAGGCAAGTTTGAATAGCTTCATAACACAAACGACTTATTAGGCACTAACATAGTATGCTAAAAAAAATTGCCAAGCGGAAGGGAATCGAACATTGAACATTGAACATTGAACATTGAACATTGAACAATTGATAATTGGATAATCACATTGTCAATGCATACTTAGTTTTGTTTATTTGGCAGGTGCAGGCTAACCCCAAACATATATTACCGGTCATAGTATTTGCCCAATTTGCAGGAACTTCTCTTTGGTTTGCAGGAAATGCCGTTGTTGACGACCTGATTGCAGAACTCAATTTGCTGGAGATGTTTGTAGGCTTCATCACCATGGCTGTACAATCTGGCTTTATTATTGGCACCCTGGTTTTTGCTTTCATTAACCTGGCTGATCGCTTTTCTCCGGTTAAGGTTTTCCTTTTTTGTAGCCTGGCCGGAGCTTTAGCTAACCTGACCGCCATTTGGAGTACTAATTTTACCGAGATCATGTTTGCCCGATTAGCGACTGGTTTTTTCCTTGCTGGGATTTATCCGGTGGGAATGAAAATAGCCTCCGACTGGCACAAAGAAGGATTGGGAAAAGCCCTGGGCTATTTAGTGGGGGCACTTGTTTTGGGAACAGCTTTTCCTCACTTACTTAAGTATTCCGGCAGCTCTTTTTCCTGGCATTCGGTGATTATTGGAACATCCATCCTGGCTTCGTTTGGAGGAATTCTTTTATTCCTGACTGTTAAGGACGGACCTAATCGCCAAAAGAACTCCAACTCAAAAATTGAAGTCCGTGCTATCCTGGAGCTATTCAAGATCCCCAATTTCCGATCGGCTGCTTTTGGTTATTTCGGACATATGTGGGAACTCTATACCTTTTGGGCCTTTGTCCCGATCATGCTTGCTTACTACCTGGCCACTAATGAACTCGAGTCTATCAGTATTTCCTTGTGGGCTTTTATCATTATTGGAATTGGGGGTGTGGGCTGTGCCATAGGAGGGCATTTATCTCTTGGCAATCGAAGTAAACAGGTGGCCATAGTGAGTCTGGTCATTTCTGGGCTTTGTTGCCTGGTTCTACCCTTTCTCTTTTCTGCACCTATTGTTGTTTTCCTGCTGGTTATGTTGATTTGGGGAATTTTTGTGATCCCTGATAGTCCCCAATTTTCAACCTTAGTGGCTCAATCATCCCCTTCTGAGTATGTAGCCACTGGGCTTACTATTGTGAACAGCCTGGGATTTGCACTTACTATTGTAAGTATTCAATTAGTGAACCTGATTTGGTCTGCTAATTCAAACCCAATGGTATTCTTGATTATGCTGGTTGGGCCCGTTTTGGGACTGTTAGCTATCTCAAGGTATAAACAGGAGGTAAATGAATACTTCTGATAAGAAAAAAATTAGTGCCATCATTAAAGTTCAAATCCAGGCTTTGAATAAAGAAATAGCTGAGCTAAAGGAGTTTACCAAACCGATTCCCTTGGACGCCTCGATAGGAAGAGTATCGAGAATGGACGCCATCAATAACAAAGCCATTAACGATGCTGCTTTAAGGGATAAGGAAAAGCTGCTAAAACGACTAGAACGAACCCAGGATAGAATTGATGAAAAAGACTTTGGACGTTGCCTAAAATGCGGAAAGGAAATTCCCTTTGGGCGATTGGAATACATGCCTCATGCAACAAGATGTGTTTCTTGCGCCGGTTGATTATACCCGCTTAACATAGCCTGGGTATCATTGGTAAAAACTTTATCTAATGAACCGATTTTTACTTTTTCTCCCTCTTCTTTTTTTAGCCTGCTCTATCGATCAGCCAAATCCTGACAACAATACTACACAATCTGAACTAGCATGGCCCGCTTGGTACACCCCTCTCGATACAGTTCGGGTATTGAGTTGGAATGTGGAGCATTTCGTGGATGATTTCGATAACCCATATATCAATAACCGACGTGAGGATAATCCTCCAACAAATATGCCTGAACGGAGAGCTCAACTGGCAGAAGTATTAAAACTGGCTGATGCCGATATCGTCGTATTCCAGGAGTTTGAAAGCAGTACCTATGCAAAGGTTCTGGCAGACGAATATTTCCCTGAATTAGGCTATCAGGTGTATGGAGGATTGGAAAGTGATGACTGGTATATGAATGTGGTGATTCTGAGCCGGGTTCCTCTGGGTACTTTTTATAGTTATGCTACTTCCAATACCCCAATTATTGGGCAAACCAATGACGACGGAACACCAGCTATGCAGACCTTTATTAATAACAGGATGTGGTCAGTGGATGTATTAGTAAATGAGGAGTATGACTTCAATCTTACCGGAGTGCATTTGAAAGCTGGTCGTGGAGAACGAAATGAACAATGGAGACTAGGAATGATCAACCTAATGAGGGACCAATTCTCAAAATTTATAAGCCTGGATCATGATCAAAACCTGTTGGTTGTAGGTGATTTTAATGCTACTCCTGATAGTGATGAATTCAACGCCTTTTTAGGTGATTCAACGGATTTACGTTTTATTGATCCTTTGGCTGGAACTGGAATATTCTCACATCCGGCTGACTCAGTATTTTGGAGAATCGATCACATCATTCCTAATGAATTCATGATGCCTGAGCTTGTTAATTCCGTCCAGGTCTTCACCCCTTTTTCACCTGATTCTATGGATTTTATTGCCGACCATTTGCCCATGATCGCTGATATTGTTGCTTCGGACTAAGGCATTTTGATTGCCAGTTTACTTTGCTGATATTCGACCATGCAAATTTTAGGAATAGATGTTGGAGGCTCAGGGATAAAAGGAGCCATTGTCGATACAGAAAAAGGGGAGTTAATTACGGAGCGTTTTCGGCTCGTAACCCCACAACCCGCCACGCCGGATGCAATGATTGAAACGATGATTGCAATCATTCGGCATTTTGATTGGCATGGTCCAATCGGTTGTGGGTTCCCCGCAGCGGTTGTAAATGAAATCATAAGAACTGCTGCGAATATAGATAACTCCTGGATTGGAGTGAATGCGTCTAAGCGAATTGAAAAAGAAACTGGATGCCCGGTACATTTAGTTAATGATGTGGATGCCGCCGCTTATGCCGAAATGAACTTTGGCGCCGGAGTTGGGGAACATGGTACTGTGGTAATGGCTGCTTTCGGAACAGGAATCGGAACAGCAATCTTTCGAAATGACCAATTGATTCCAAATACAGAATTTGGCCATGTTTATCTAAAAAACGGAAAGAAGGCCGAGCATTATTCAGCCAATTCCGTTCGCGAAAAGAATGAGATGAGCTGGAAAAAATGGGGCAAGCGAGTAAATAAATACCTCCAATATATGGAAGCGTTGTTCTGGCCAGACTTGTTCATAATTGGTGGAGGTGTAAGCAAAGATTTCGATTCTTTTAAAGAATACATTGATGTTGAAGCTCGTGTTGTTCCTGCCGCAAGTCGTAATCACGCAGGTATTATCGGTGCGGCACTTTCAGCAAAAGATTTTGCAATCTCCTGATCGGATTCCTTAAAAGTCTTGTGTACATTTTTCCCGAACGCTGAGACGGCTAAGATTTGAAAAATATCCTCCTTTTTGTCACTCCCTGTTTGATCTGGGGTTCTACCTGGTACGTAATCACTTTCCAGGTTGGTGAAGTAGATCCTTTATTCTCAGTATCCTATCGTTTTGCACTTGCGGGAGTATTAATGCTGGTGATTTGTTCCATCATGAAGCTTAATCTAAAATTCACCAGAAAGGAACATGCTTTCATTCTGCTCCAGGGCCTTCTGATATTCGGTTTCAATTACTGGTTGATGTATATGTCGGAATTGTATCTAACCAGTGGGGTAGTTGGCTTGATTTTCTCCCTGCTCGTTTTCTTCAACATGATCAACAGTAGGATTTTCCTTAAAACTCCTTTTGAGAAGAAAGTGATCTTCGGGGGAGTGTTGGGAATTATAGGAACGGCCTTCATTTTCCAGGAGGATTTATCTCATTTCACCTTTTCGGATACCAAGATTATGGGACTCCTCATGGCCATTGGTGGAACTATCATCGCTTCTTTTGGAAATATCACATCGGCACGTAACCAGGCCGCCGGTATTCCGGTTATTCAATCCAATGCCTTTGGTATGTTTTATGGAGCCGTTGCGATGTTCCTGGTGGCTATTTTTTCTGGGAAAACCCCCACCTTTGAAATGACCCTCGATTATACCCTGTCATTGATATATCTCACAATTTTTGGTTCAATCATCGCCTTTGGCTCTTACCTTACATTGATTGGAAAAATCGGTGCCAGTAAGGCTGCTTATGTTTCCCTGGTTATTCCCATCATAGCACTGACCATTTCCACTTTCCTGGAAGGCTATACCTGGACAGTCATCAGCTTTTCAGGTGCAGCGTTGATTATCATTGGTAATGTGATTGCCCTGAGGCTTTCAAGGAAGCGGAAAGTTGAGGTAGCGGAGTAGACTGTAGTCATCCTGAGCATACTTGCGAAGGATCATACTTACTCAATATCCACGTTGATCCTTCGGCAGTAGCCTCAGGATGACATTAAAAAAATCAATCCAAAAACTCTGCAAAGAGCGTTCCTGCCAGTTTCGCTGTTCGATTATCCTGGTCAAACTCAGGGTTCAACTCACATACATCCATAGACAAGAGCTTCCCGGAGTTCTTTACTAGCTCGATAACCTTGATAGCATGCTCTGCAAAAATCCCATTCCAGGCTGGAGCACTTACTCCGGGAGCAATAGCGGCATTAAATACATCTAGGCAAACCGTTAGGTAGATGTAGTCTCTCTCCTCGATAAAAGCTGCTACTTTTTCTAAAGACGCTTCCTCTTCAGACATGACTTCTTGGTTCTCTATCCATTGAACGCCTAAACTCTCGACTGTCTTAAAAAGTGACGCAGTATTATTGTGCCGATTAAGCCCATACACAAAATACCTTAAATCCATGTTCTCTTTTTGAGCGTGTTCATGAGCCTGGAGAAAGGGTGATCCTGAATGAGGAGTTCCGTCGTAAGGTCTTAGATCAAAATGGGCATCTATATTTAGAATGCCCAGCTTAGCATCTGGTTTTGAGGATGATAGATAATCTGCTATCCCAAGATAATGACCAAAGGCTGTTTCATGTCCACCACCTATCACAAAACTCTTTTTCGAATTTCTTAGAAGATGGGCTACTCCCTTTCCCAGTTCTGCCTGAGCTACTTCTAAATTTCCAGATTTTGGAAGGATATTTCCTACATCTATAAATCCGGATTGCTCTCCGTGCCAACATAAAGAACCAATTGCCGACCTAAATGAATCAGGTCCTTTCGAAGCTCCTATTCTCCCTTTGTTTCGCACTACGCCTTGATCTGATGTAAATCCTAACAGCGCTACTTCTTTGCTTTCTGAAATTCTATCGAGATGAACAGGTTTGGCGACCTGATGGTATCGAAATTGATCAGAATCGGTATCCGAATCTGTCCGCCCTATCCACACATCTTTTTGAGGGGCCTGGTAGTAATTTAAATCAATGTTGGATGCACTCATCACCTATAATAGTATGGGTTGGATGTAACTGACCCTGGCTATAAAAAATATTTCGAAAGTCATCGCCCTCATAAACTGTAAACCTTGCATTATCGCCTATCCTTATAGTTCCAGCATTAACTCTCAAAGCATATGCCGATCGATAGGTTATAGCAGCCAGTGTCTCTGCGATGCTCATCTTCTCGTTGGCGCCAATAATGGAAGCCTGGGCAAGTAAATGACCCATTGGAGCGGAACCTGGATTCCAATCGGTAGCAATGGCTACACATGCGTCATTATCTAACAATTGACGACATGGTGTAAAAGCCATCCCCAATCCTAAAGAAGCACCGGGTAGTGCTATTGCTACGGTTTTGGAATTCCTAAATTTAGTGATGGAATGTTCATCGATACTTTCAAGATGATCTGCTGAAATGCAACCTGTCTCTACAGCCAGACTTGCTCCTCCGGAGCTGAATTGATCTGCATGAACCGTCATCTCAAAACCGAGTTTTTGCATTTCTTTGATGTACCATTCAGATAGTTCGATATCAAAAGCACCTTCTTCAACGAAAATATCCGCTCGCTTCGCAAGTCCTTCTTCTAATACTCTTGGTGCAACTTCATTTACTAAATAAGCCAGGTACTTTTTATGTGTGCCCTCAAAATCCTTTGGCCTGATATGAGCTCCCAAAAAGGTTGGGATTAATTTAGCCGAAGTATGATTATTCGTTTCTTTTATTGCTCTGAGCATTTTGAGCTCATTATCAAGATCCAAGCCATATCCAGATTTAACTTCTACAATCGCTACCCCCTGAGCCAATAGGGATTCTGTTCTTTTAAGAATAAGCGTTACCAATTCTTCTTGAGTAGCACTTCGGGTAGCCAACACTGTATCCATAATTCCACCCCCTGCTTTAGCTATTTCCAGATAACTTTTCCCTGAAACTCTCATGGCATAATCATTGGCTCTATTTCCAGCCCAACAGATATGGGTATGACAGTCAATAAAAGCTGGCACTACTACCTGATGTTTAGTTTCGGTAAGTACTCGTTCCGCAGCAGCATATTTTTTAAATAGCTGATGATACCCACCGATATCTAGTACCTTACCATCCTGGACTACTATCCCGGCATTTCTTATCACTGGAAGTTCATGATCCTGTAAAGGTCCATGAAGGGAAAGTCCGTCCATGGTTACAATTTCACAAAAAGGGCCATATAATTTTATATCAGTCATAGCTGCCCTTAGAGCAAAAGATTATGTTTCTCACCTACTTCGGTTGCTAAATCGTATCCTGCATCATGATGCCGAAAAACCCCCATAGCTGGATCGTTAAATAATACCCTTTTTAAACAGGCTTCTGCCCTATCAGTACCATCTGCCAGAACGACCATTCCGGCATGCTGACTAAAACCCATTCCTACACCTCCACCATGGTGAAAGCTGATCCAGGTAGCACCGCCAGTGGCATTACTCATTAAGTTTAACAATGGCCAGTCGCTTACTGCATCACTTCCATCTTTCATAGCTTCTGTTTCCCGGTTTGGCGATGCAACCGAACCACAATCCAGGTGATCTCTTCCGATTACAATCGGAGCTTTTACCTTGCCTGCTCGAACCAGATCATTAAATATTAATCCCGCTTTTTCCCTTTCACCCATTCCCAACCAGCAAATACGACAGGGCAAACCCTGGAAGGCAATCTTCTCTTTAGCCTGTGTTAACCAGTTAATGAGGTGTGTGTGTTCAGGGAAAGCTTCCATCAAAGCCTGATCAGTTACATAAATATCTTCCGGATCACCCGATAGTGCTGCCCATCTAAAAGGACCTTTCCCTTCACAGAAAAGAGGACGGATATAAGCGGGAACAAAACCGGGAAAGTCGAAAGCATTTTCAACTCCCCCTTTTTGGGCATATGCTCTAAGGTTGTTCCCATAGTCAAAGGTTATCGCTCCCCTTTCCTTTAGCGTAAGCATATGTCTTACATGACGGGCCATACTTGCTATTGATTTCTGCTCATAGATCTTTGGATCAGTATCCCTCAATCGTTTCGCATCTTCAAGAGAGTACCCGTTTGGGATATAGCCATTAATGGGGTCATGCGCGGAGGTTTGGTCTGTTAATATATCAGGAGTAATCCCATTTTCAATCAATCGCTCCAGCACATCTCCGATATCTCCAACCAAGCCAACTGACAGATTCTCTTTTTTGATTTTAGCTTCCATGATCCATCGAATGGCTTCAAAATAGGAATCGGTCATCCTATCGATGTACCTGGTTTTTAGTCTCTTTTCAATTCGAGAAGGGTCAACATCTACACCTAGAAAAGTAGCACCGGCCATTGTAGCTGCAAGCGGCTGAGCTCCTCCCATACCACCTAAACCACCTGTCACTAAAAGCCTGCCTCTCAAATTTCCATGAAAGTGCTTTTGCCCACAAGCCACAAAGGTCTCGTACGTGCCCTGAAGAATGCCCTGGGTTCCTATATAAATCCAGGAGCCAGCGGTCATCTGCCCATACATCATTAACCCACGTTCCTTTAATTCATTGAAATGGTCCCAGGTGGCCCACTCCGGCACCAAATTACTGTTAGCTATTAATACCCTTGGGGCTTCAGGATGGGTTCTTACAACTCCTACCGGTTTTCCTGATTGAACAAGCAAGCTGTGATGTTCATCTAAATCTAACAGGCATTCCACGATTTTTTCTAGTGATTTGCGATCCCTTGCTGCCTGCCCATTACCTCCATAAACAATCAGGCTTTCCGGGTCTTCGGCTACTTCAGCATTTAAATTGTTAAGCAGCATTCGAAGCGGAGCTTCTGTTTGCCAGTTCTTTGCATGTAGCTTTGTACCTATCGGTGTTTTATAGTTTGGATGCTGTACAAACTCATTAATAAAGTCGGAAGTGCTCATTGTATGATCCGTTTAAATCTATGTTCTGTTTATTGGCTATTTCTTCAGCAGTTTTGGACAGCTGGTGTGTCTGGATAAGCCCCAATGCCTTTGCTATATCCTTTGCAAAAACGCGGTCTTCATCTGCATGATCGATATGGTCTCGAACCAGTTCATGGCAAGCTTCAAGAATGGGCCCGGATTTCATTGGTCTTCTAAAGTCAAAGGCCTGTGCGGCATTCACTAATTCTACAGCTAGAATCTTTTCTACATTTTCCACGACCTGGTTAAGCTTCCTGGAGCTGATCGAACCCATGCTTACATGATCTTCCTGGCCAAGTGATGTAGGAACACTATCGGCTGAAGCCGGAAAACACAGTGCTTTGTTTTCGCTTACTAAAGCAGCTGAAGTGTATTGCGGTATCATAAAGCCAGAGTTTAGGCCAATATCATGCATGAGTAGTTTAGGCAAGCCGTGATGACCTCCTTCGAGCAATAAATAAGATCGCCTGTCTGAAATATTACCTACTTCGTGTGCTGCAAGGGTTAGATAATCGCAGGGAAGAGCCATTGGCTGTCCGTGGAAATTCCCACCACTTATGGCTTCCTTTTCAGATAAAATGATAGGGTTATCTGTAACAGAGTTAATTTCAATATCCAGCATTTGCTTGGTGTGTAGCCAGGCATTTCTGCTCGCTCCGTGTACCTGAGGCATGCATCGAATAGAATAGGGATCCTGAACTCTTCCGCAATCTTCATGGGAGGCCACCATTTCTGAATTATTTAGCAAAGCTCTCAACCGATGAGCAACAAAACATGAACCTTCAAAAGGCCTGGTAATGTGTAGGCGCTGATCAAAGGGACTAACGCTACCTAATACACTCTCTAAACTCATTGCTCCAATTATATCTGCAGCATTTAAGCAATAATGGAAATTGTACACTCCCCAAACTGCATGCGCTGCTATAAATTGGGTTCCGTTTATAAGAGCTAATCCTTCTTTGGCACTAAGAGTAATTGGTTCAAGGGAATAGTCTTTAAGAACCTCTTTACTATCCCTGTACTCCCCTTTGTGATAAATCTTGCCCAACCCGATTAAGGGAAGGAATAGATGTGCTAGTGGAGCAAGATCTCCTGATGCCCCAACTGAACCTTGTTCAGGTACCTCAGGAATCAGGTCGTGATCAATCATAAAGAGAATTCTTTCTAAAGTCTCTAATCGAATCCCGGAATAACCCAGGCTCAGATTATGAGCCTTTAGTATCAACATTGCCTTTGCAATCATAGGCGAAATAGAATTCCCTACGCCAACACTATGACTCCTTAGTAAATTATCCTGAAGTTTTTCTGTATTCTCTCTGGAAATCACAGTACTGCATAACGGTCCAAATCCTGTATTGACTCCATATACTACTTCCCCGGATTCAACAATCGAATTTACATGATTAGAGCTTTGTATGATTCTCTCTCTGGCTTTATCAGATAAACGGATAGACTTATTCCCGTAGCAGATATCTACTACATCCTGAATTGTTGCAGTGTCTACTCCTAGATTAAATATGGCCATAGCTTAGTCCTTCTTATGGAAAGTAGAGAATGGTATTAATGTTTTGTAATTCTTTATATGCATATATTGATTACTATGGGTAATCAAATAGAACTCCGACATCTTCACTATTTCAAAACTTTGGGTCGTGAGCTTCACTTCAAAAAGGCCGCTGACAAATTGTTCATTACTCAGCCTGCACTTAGCAGGCAGTTAAAGCAGTTGGAACAGTATGTTGGAGCAGAGCTCCTTTATCGAGATAAAAGAAATGTCTCATTAACCCCTGCAGGTGCTTATTTGCTTGAGGAAATAGATTTTGTTGTTAACCGATTGGAGTTTATAACTGAAAATATTCGACTCATTCAGCAAGGGGAGAAAGGAGAGATTCGAATAGGCTTTGTTGGTTCTGCTATGCAAGTGGTTATACCCCAACTTCTGTCCCAAATAAATAAGGATTCACCCGGAGTACATTCTGTTTTAACGGAGTTACCTAATAAAGATCAGGTAGAACGTATTCAAAAAGATGAACTCGACCTTGGCTTCATTCGAACTCTTCGATTACCTGATGGTCTAAAGAAACTTGACGTTCATGTGGAAACCTTTTCTCTTGTTCTCCCTTCAAGTCATCCCATTTCTTCTAAAGAATTTACTACGGTAAAGAGCCTTCAAAATGAAAAGTTTATTCTTTTTTCAAGCCAATACAGCCATGGGTATTTCGAGAAAATCATGAGCATTTTTGAAGACCAGGGATTTACTCCACAGGTTGCTCATGAGTCTGTGCATGCCAGTACTATTTTTCGTCTTGTTGAAAGTAATCTTGGAATAGGTATTGTACCCACTTCATTAAAGCATGGTTTTTCCCTGGACATAAAGTTTATAGAGCTAGACAAAATTCCTCAAAGAACTACACTTTCTGCCATTTGGAAGGAAAACAATAGGAATCCAATTCTTGATAAAATTCTAGATTACTTATAAATAACAATTATTTAGCCTAGCCCTTATTGAATCAATAAAGCTTTTCTATTATTTTAATGTTGTAACATTAAAGTTTAACCTTTAACATTATTCCATCTTAAATATTATTTCAAACACAACAAACGATATTATTATGAAAACTTTCAATGTACCAACTCGCGAACAAGTAACAGAAGCTAACCAGGCTATCTTTGATAACTTGACATCAAAGGTTGGTTTTGTACCTAACCTATACGCTACTTACGCTTATAACGATACCGCTCTCGGTGATTACTTAGCCCTTCAAGGCAGGAAAAGCACTCTTTCAGCAAAAGAGAGAGAAATTATTAACCTGGTAGTTAGCGAAGTAAATCAATGCTACTACTGCTTATCTGCTCATACCGCTATTGGTAAAATGAATGGCTTTTCTGACGAACAAATTCTTGACATCCGAAGAGCAGAAGTCGACTTCAATCCTAAGTTTGATGCTCTGGCTAAGTATGTACAAAACTCAGTAATCAACAGAAGTAAGCCAGATGCCGAAGTAATAGAAGCTTTATTTGAAGCTGGCTACAACGAAGCTAACCTTGTTGATATCATCATGGTGATTGGTGATAAAATGATTAGCAATTTCATCCATGGAACTACTCAAGTTCCTATTGATTTTCCTCAGGCTCAACCTCTTGAAGAACTAGTTGAAGCTTGATGCATTAATGACCTCATAAAAGATCAGTCCATAGGGCTGATCTTTTTTATATTAATCACATGGCACTAGCAAGCGAACAAATACAACAAACTAAATTCTATAACGAATCTCATAAACTTCGGGTTAACCTCCTCCTTACTTCAGGTTGGTTAAAAAACGAGATCAAGGAATTCCTGGACCAGTTTGATGTGACCCAACAGCAATTCAACATCTTAAGGATTTTGAGGGGCGCGGATGGAGAGCCACTTTCTACTAACGATATTTGCGACCGAATGATTGATAAAATGTCGGACACATCCCGCATTGTTGACCGACTTGTTGCAAAAAAACTTGCTACCAAAAGACCATGCCCACACGACGGTAGAAAAGTGCAGGTTTTTATTAGTTCTGATGGACTTTATTTGCTTTCCACCATTGATACAAAGCTCAATAACCTGGACGCCATTTTCGATAAGCTAAGCGAAGATGAAGCAAAACAGTTAAATGATTTGCTGGAAAAGATTACCTCCTAAGGAGTTACATCTTTTAATACCTATTTATCTCCGTTAATAATTGGTATGAGGAATTTGGAATACATTATATAAAGTACAATGAATTATTACACAATAGTTACTTACTGACCTTATGCGTTATTCGGTAATGGTTATTGGAAAGATAATTCACCAATAACCATTAACAGCTGACAGAAACACATAAGGTTCACCAAAAAATGCAATAAACTATATGTAAAGATTTAATAGCATCTATATAATTATACATCCATGCTTTCTAAATTTTTTAAAACCACACCGTCTATCTCACCTCTAATTGCCCGTATTACTATTGGGCTTGTCATATTTCCTCATGGAGCGCAAAAAATTCTTGGTATTTGGGGAGGACATGGCCTTACTCCTGTAATGAAATCTTTTGAGCAATGGTTTGGGATACCCTTCTTTATCACTTTCCTGGTCGCTGTAGCTGAGTTTTTTGGGAGCATCGCCCTGATACTTGGTTTTTTATCAAGGTTTTCAGCTGGGAGTATTATCGCTGTTATGCTAGGTGCTATTTACTTTGTAACCGGAAGTCATTTCTTTATGAACTGGTATTCCGAACCCGGACGAGGTGAGGGCTTTGAACTTCATCTTTTAGTGATTGGCCTCTGTTTGATCGTCTTAATTTCCGGAGGAGGGAAATACTCCATTGACGGATGGATTCATTCTAAACTAAATACTAAAGAAGAAAATGAGTGATAAAAAACACACACTGGCCTGGTTTGAATTACCAGTCTCTGACATTACAAGAGCCAAAGCATTTTACTCTACAATCCTGGGAGTTGAACTGGCCAGTATGGATTTAGGAGACGGTTTTAAAATGGAAGTATTTCCCGGGGAAAGCGGTAATGTAAGTGGAGCACTGGTTTGGCATGCCGAAGGATGGTATGCTCCAAGTAATACTCACGGCCCTTTAATCTATTTCGATGCCGACCCTGATTTACAACTTGCTTTGGATAAAGTTGAAGAAGCAGGGGGTTCAGTGTTCATTCCTAAGCGACAAATATCAGAAGATCATGGGTATATGGCTGTAATCGAAGATACCGAGGGAAACAGGGTAGCCTTGTGGTCTAAGTCTTAAGGCTTTTCTTTGGTCAAAATCTTTTGGTTTCGAAACCGCAATGGATAAGAAGCGTAGTCGTTTCATCTTTTAAAAAAACTTTATGGCATGAAGCTTCCTAAAACACTTCGCTTTCTTACTCCTTTTCTCTTCTTACTTTTTCTAACTATTTCTGCACAGGGCCAAACTGGCATCCAGTCTGGCGTCGACCTTTTTGAAGACGGACAATTGGAGCAAGCCAAATCCTTTTTTGAAAACTACCTGAAATCAAATAAGTCAGATTCAGAAGCTAATTTTTACCTGGGAAGAATTCTATTTGATATGGAAGAGTTTGGAGATGCTACCAAATCGTTTGAACAGGCAGCCAAATACGAAAAAGGAAATTCCAAATACCATATGTGGTTGGGGCATTCTTTTGGGAGGAGAGCTCAAAATGCTCCAAAGCTAAAACTCCCGGGCTTGGCCAGGAATAGCAAAAAGAATTACGAAAAGGCTATTGAATATGACCCCTCCAATGTGGAAGCTCGAGAAAGTGCTATGGAATATTATTTACAGGCACCAAAATTTGTAGGTGGGGGAAGGGACAAAGCTGAGGAACAAGCCAAAGCCATTTTTGAAATTGAAAAAGAAGCGGGATATATCGCCTGGGGTAGAGTGTACTCTTATTTTGATGAAGACGAAAAAGCTGTTCAAAACTATAATGAAGCCATTGAATCCTATCCTGAGCTAATGAGGCCTTATTATAGCTTGTACAGTTTCCATTTTAATAACCAGGAGTATGGAAAAGCTGCAGAGATAGCAAAAAAACAACTCGCTGTTAATGATACGACTGCGGCAATCTATAATAATCTTGGTAACGCACTTCAGAGAGACAGCCAATATGAAGAGGCCTATGAAGCTTATCAAAATGCCCTCGAAGCAGATTCTGAATACTATAACACCTATTATCAAATTGGTCGGCTAGCAGCAATTTCCGGAAGCTACCTTGATGAAGGAGAAGAATATTTAAATCGTTTTTTGAACGCCGACCTGGATTTGACTGACAACTTCAAAGCCTGGACTTACTATCGATTGGGTACTATTTATGAAAAAAGAAATAATCCAGAAATAGCTAAGACCCATTATCAAACGGCTCTTTCTAACGACAAAGATCACAAGGAATCTAAAGAAGCCTTGGACAGATTAAAGTAAAGTACTGATCCGGATCTCAGATCAGCTTTTGTTTCACAGCTGCATAGTAAGCAGCCCCTACAATACTGGCATCGTACCCGAATTCTGCCGGCTTAAACTTTGTATTTAATTTTATATAAGGAAGGGTCTTTTCTGGCTTCTTACTAATCTGACCTGCCATTATGAACATCCTGGGATGAAATAAATCTTGATAATGCTCCAGCACGGGTTGAAGTCTTTTTGCCCAGGATTTTCTTGAAATCCCTTCTTCTTTTCTTGATTTGTTTGAAGCGCGCTGATCAATACGAAGCCCTTTAATTTCGATCTTTCCCAGTTCTGTATTTGGAACTAGTTGACCATCTACAAAAATGGATGTCCCAAATCCTGAACCTACATTCAGGATAACAACCGTACCGTTTGTTTTTTTACCTACACCGAAAGTCATTTCGGCTATACCCATCGCGTCTGTTTTGTTTATCACATTAACCTTACACCCCGTGATTTCAGAAAAAAGGTGCTCGGCATCAGCATCAATCCAGGCCTTATTCACCTGATCCCCTGAAAGAATGATTCCCTTATGAACTCCAGCTGGAAATGCACATCCCACAGGACCTTTCCAGTCAAACTTCTTTACTACTTTATGCAGTTTAGAAATCAATTTATGTGGGCGGGTATCCTCTATTATATCCGTGGATTTTTTCCCTGATACGATTTCTCCCTTAACGACATCAACGATCGCCCCTTTAATGCCTTTACTCCCTATATCAATGCCTAGAACTTCCACGAGCTGAGTGAGTTAACAATTTCTTAACATGGGCTCCAATGATAAGGAATGAAGACTAAAAACCAATATTAATTTTCACCAGAAATGGCCGCCTTTTTACTTCTCAACCAATATCCAACCTTCTTCATCAACCAGTCGCTTCGCTACCTTCCACTTGGCTTCTTTTGTTGCTCCGGTACTCATATTTTGGATAGTAACAACCTCGTTTCTTCCAGGCTCCTGGGCTATTGCAACAGGTTTCCGTTTTACATTTGGACCTGACGGCCTTTGTTGGTCTCCGTTAATCGGCTGTTGTGGCGCCTGAAGTCCCATACCTGTTGAATCAGCATGTTGAGTTTGCATTTTACTGGTGTCAAATCTGGAACGTTGCTGCTGAGCCTGCTGAAGTTCACCAGCCTGAGCCTCAGGATATGATTTCCAGATTAATGAAATAGCTTCCTGGTTTATCATGTCGATAAGTTGCCTAAACATATCAAAGGCTTCTCGCTTGTATTCAAGGAGTGGATCTTTCTGTGCAAAAGACCTTAAACCAATACCTTCTTTCACGGAGTCCAATTCGCGTAGGTGTTGCATCCACTTATCATCAATAACTGATAATACCGCTGCTTTTTCCAGAGCAAGAGCTACTTCCTTTCCTTCGTTTTCTAGAGCAGCTTCTACATCTACCACCACACGCATTCGACGAATTCCGTCGGTAAAAATTACCTGAACCTTATCGGGCCGTCTATCCGGATTTGACTCCGTAATTTTCTTCATCACTGTATAAAGCGGCTTAGCCATCATTTCTTCTTTCCGCTTATATACTTCTAGTGCACGCTCAATAATCATGTCTACAAGTAGAGACTCATCCATTTCACGCCACTTATCGTTATCAAACTCTACGTCAACGGCTAAGTTTCTTAGAACCTCTGCATGAAGTCCCTCATAATCTCCTGTCGCTACATGATTGGCAACCAAATCTTCCACAAACTCTTCAAGCATTCCCAGGATATCGGTACGTAACTGATCACCAAGAAGGGCGTGCTTTCTTCGAGCATAAACTACATTCCGTTGGTTATTTAATACATCGTCGTATTCCAGCTGACGCTTTCTTATGCTGAAGTTGTTTTGCTCCACTTTAGACTGCGCCCTTTCAAGAGACTTGGTAATCCATGGGTGAGTAATTACCTCTCCTTCTTCGAAGCTTAATTTATCCATCACTCCAGCCACACGATCGCTCATAAAAAGTGACATGAGTTTGTCCTCAAGAGAAACATAAAACTGAGACTCTCCGGGATCTCCCTGACGACCGGAACGTCCTCGAAGCTGCAAATCAATTCGTCGTGACTCATGTCGCTCTGTTCCTAATATTGCCAAACCGCCATTCTCTTTAACACCGGGCGCCAGTTTAATATCAGTACCTCTACCCGCCATATTAGTAGCCACTGTAACGGCACCGGGCTGACCTGCCTGCTTTACAATCTCACTTTCCTTTGCATGCTGTTTTGCATTAAGTACGTTGTGAGGAATACCTGCTCGTTTGAGCATTCTACTCATGGTTTCAGAAACCTCAACACTGGTAGTACCAACCAATACTGGTTGTCCTTTCTTGTGGTATTCTAGAACCTTGTCGATAGAGGCTTTAAACTTTTCTCGCTTGGTTTTGAATACCAAGTCCTCTTTATCGTCCCTTTGAATAGGTCGGTTAGTTGGAATAACAACTACATCCAGTTTATAAATCTCGTTGAATTCTCCTTCTTCTGTTTCGGCAGTACCAGTCATTCCGGAAAGCTTGTGATACATTCTGAAGTAGTTCTGGAGCGTAATAGTCGCATAGGTCTGGGTTGACGCTTCAACTTTTACATTTTCCTTTGCCTCAATTGCCTGGTGCAAGCCATCAGAATAACGCCTTCCCGAGAGCACCCTACCTGTATGCTCATCTACAATTTGAACCTTACCATCCTGAACGATGTATTCTTCCTCTTTCTCAAAATTGGTATATGCTTTTAACAGCTGGTTTACTGTATGAATTCTGTCCCCGCGTTCTGCAAACAAGCGATGAAGCTCACTGAACTTTTGTTCTCTTAGTTGACGAATTTCCGCTTTCGCTTCATCAAGCTTTTTATCCTGGTAAGTGTCACTTAACTCTAGGGCTTTTACTTCTTCAACCTTTTCTGATTCAAGGCCTTCAATCTCTTTCTCAATTACTGAAGTTTCTAGACCCAGATCAGGGATAACGAAAAATTCGGTATCCTCGTTTTTCATAGTGATGAATTCCCGCCCCTTCTCAGTCATCTCGATAGAATTGAGCTTCATATCCACCGCATAGTATAGATATTCATCTACGATAGGCATGTTTTTAGCATTATCTGCCAAGTAGAAAGACTCCGTTTTCTGGATGAGTTTTTGAATACTTGGTTCCTGAAGCATTTTGCGGAAACGAGTATTCTTTGGAAAACCTCTTTGAGCTCTAAATAGGGCTAAACCAGCTTCTTCCTCATTACCTTCATCCAGATATTTTTGACCTTCCTGGACTAATTGAGCAACCAACTTCTTTTGAGCAGCCACCAACGATTCTACCCTTGGCTTCATCTCTACGTACTTGTCCGACTTATTATCGTGTGGTACCGGACCTGAAATAATTAACGGGGTTCGTGCTTCGTCAATTAAAATGGAGTCAACCTCATCAATTATGGTATAGTGATGCTGAGTTTGCACCAACTGCTCCTGACCAATTACCATGTTATCCCTCAAGTAGTCGAAACCAAACTCGTTATTGGTACCATAGGTAATGTCTGCCCGATAAGCTTTTCTTCTTTGCTCGGTATTGGGCTCATACCGGTCGATACAATCCACATAAATGTCATGGAAATTGAAAATGGGCTCATTCCACTCAGCATCACGTTTAGCCAGATAGTTGTTCACAGTAATTACGTGAACTCCTTTTTCGGCAAGGGAATTAAGATAGGCCGGGAAAATAGCTACCAGGGTTTTACCCTCTCCCGTTTTCATTTCGGCTACTTTCCCCTGATGTAATGTAATGGCACCTACTAATTGCACATCGTAAGGAATCATGTTCCACTCAATCTCATCACCTGCTACTTTCCAGCTTTTACCGACAAATCGACGGCAGGTATCTTTTAGTACCGCATAAGCTTCGGGCAATATGTCATTGAGTACGTCTTCAATGATATCTAATTCTTGTTGCTCAAGATCATCTAAATCTTCCGCAAGTACCCTGTGTTCGGCTGGAGAAAGCTCTTCAATATTGTTCAGCTTTTGCTTTATTTCATCAATCTGATCCCTTGTTTCCTGGGTAGCATCCTTTATTTGTTTTTTGAATGCGTGTGTTTTTCCTTTCAGCTCATCATCACTCAATTTCTCCATTTCGGGGCCGTATGATTTGATTTTTTCAACAATCGGCTGAATGGCTTTGATGTCCTTATCGCTTTTCGACCCAAATATTTTGGTAATGAGCTTTCCTACTTTATCAATCATAAATCTCTTGTGGAGTCGGGTTTAATTAAGCATTCAAGTTAACCTTATACTAAGGTTCTTTCAATGCGACTATAGCCCTTTAAACAAATATTACGCCAAACCAGCTTATATGACATGTTGATTTTGCGCTTAGCTCTTTATTTAGTGCCGCTTCTACAGTAAAGGTAGAAAGTGTATTCGAACAGAATGCAAAGAACTTTGATCTAGATTCCCGCCTTCGCGGGAATGACTTAAAAGAAAACTAAAAATGGAATCTTCCTTCAGGGAGTATTTCACCCCATAGATCCTTTAGTTCAGGATTACCAGACTTAATCAAGTTAAATTTCCACTCTCGCTTCCACTTTTTGATTTGCTTCTCTCTAACTATTGCTTGGTACATATCTTGATGTATTTCATAATACAAAAGTAAATAAGCATTGTACTTTGATGTAAAAACCGAACCATTCCCCTGTTTATGGTTATAAACCCTATTTACTAAATCACTGGTAACACCGGTATAGAGAACGGTTCTTTGGACGTTTGGCAGTATGTATACAAAGCCTTCTTTCATAATCATAAGACCCTTAGGCTCAGTATTCCTTACAACTTTTTGTTCCTTAGCCCTCGTTTAAATTGTCACCCCTGCGAAGGCAGGGGTCTAGATTTCTATATTCGTGGACTGACTTCTAAAACAAACTTATAAATTTCCTACAATTCATATTCGTTTTGCAGGATTTTCTCCTTATATTTGAAGCCTTTTTGGATATCGAATTTGAAAGTTAATTATCCTGATTCATGAAACGTACATTTCAACCAAGTAATAGAAAGCGCAAAAACAAGCACGGATTCCGTGAGCGCATGTCCACTAGAAACGGACAAAAAGTAATTGCTGGACGACGTGCTAAAGGTCGCCATAAGCTTACTGTAAGTGATGAGAAAAAAGGAGCAAAGTAATTTAATTGCTCCTTCTTCTCGAAGATTTACCCTTCCAAAATCTCACATTCTAAGGGGCAGAAGGAATTTCGAGCGCATCTTTGGAAGCCGAAATTACATTCTCACCGATTCAATTAATGCCCGATTTGTCGAATTTGATTCTGACCCAAGAGAGTACAAAGTTGGCTTTATAGCATCCAAGAAACTTGGAAATGCCATTCAACGCAGCCGTTGCAAACGATTATTAAGAGAAGCATATCGACTTAATCGACATTTGCTTAGCGAGGAATTGCAGCGTGCTGAGAAATCTATGCATATAGTTTTTTCTACCCGGGTTAATGGCCTGGATTTTGCTACAGTTGAAAACGATATGGTAACCCTGCTTACCAAATTGCGTAGTCGCCTGCTTTCGTCAAATAAAAACGAACTCTAACCCGCTTTACTTTGGATAAAAATACCGTAATCGGATTTTCACTCATCTTCCTTCTCATGCTTGGCTGGTTCTATTTTACCATGCCTTCAGAAGAACAAATGGCCGAACAGCGTCGGCAACAAGCTATTCAGGACAGCCTCGCTTTTGTAGAACAGCAGGAACTGCTTAGGGAAGAACAACAAATCCAGCAACAGGAACTTACAACCCAGCTCGAAGCAGAAAACGAAGACGATGAGGCTTCCATTGTAGGTATGTTTTCTTCGAATCAGGATTCCACGATTTCGGAGTTCACTGTTGAGACCCCACTTTATACCGCTGTTTTTACTACCAAAGGTGGAGGACCTTCAAAATTTATTTTGAAGGATCATAAAACCTGGGATGGTAAACCTGTTCAGCTAATTCGAGATACTACCAGGTCCGCATATAATATTGGGTTTTTATCCACTGAGAATTATAACGTGGAAACTCAGAATCTCAATTTCAGGCAAGTAAATGCTGGGAGCTCATTAACGGTAGTTGAAGGGGATAGCAAAGAGCTTACTTATGTATTGGATATTGGAGATGGAAGAACACTCCAATACACGTATTTATTTTTCGGGGATAGCTATGAAGTTGACCTGGATATTCGATTTGTTGGTATAAGGGATTATATAATAGGTAGAGCTGTAGATTTTGGATGGAATTCTCCACTAAACTTTACAGAGTTGGATCGAGTTCAGGAAGCCCTGGGAACCTCCGCTTATTTCTATGCCGGCGGTGAATTGGAGCAAGTTAAAGCAGACGATTTTGATGATGATAATGGGGTAGTTGAACAAAGTGTAAATGGAAATATTGACTGGGTAGGGAGTAAAACAAAGTTCTTTGCACAAATCATACAACCGACTACCCCTACTGATGGCGCTTATTTACGAGGAGAAATTAATGGTGAAGTAGATGATCCTTTAACTGATCACCGATACTCAACGGCAATTACTTCTGACATCCCTTCTGACGGCATAGTTTCGTATCGCCTTTATATGGGACCAATGAAATATTATGACGTTAAAGACTTCAACGAGCATGCTTTTGACATGGTTGAAGTTGGATATGGTTGGCTACGATGGTTCTCTGATCCTTTTGTCCGATTTGTGGTAATCCCTTTCTTCACTTTTTTCAGTGGGTTTATTTCCAACTATGGATTACTAATCATCATTTTTGCTGCTTCTGTTAAGCTGATACTCTCCCCTCTTACCATTAAGAGTTATAAGAGTATGGCTGCAATGAGGGAACTCCAACCTCAAATGAAGGAAATTCAGGACAAGTACAAAAATGATCCGCAAAAGCAACAAAAAGCTACTATGGATTTGTATAGAAAGAATAAAGTAAACCCTCTTGGAGGTTGTTTACCGATGCTTCTGCAGTTTCCTATCCTTATTACTCTATGGAGATTTTTCCAAAACTCTATCCTTCTTAGGCAAGAGCCATTCCTTTGGGTAAGTGATCTTTCTGCACCGGATTATATCATTGATCTTCCTTTTTCTATTCCTTTCCTGGGAGACCAAATCGCGGGTTTAGTATTATTAATGTCGGCTTCTATGATGTTACAAAGCAGGCTCACAAGCTCTGCTACTACCGGAGGGTCTAATAACCCTATGGCTCAGCAGATGAAAATTATGCAGTACTTCCTCCCTGTAATGCTATTGTTCTTCTTCAACAACTTTGCATCAGGATTGAGCTTGTATTATCTGATTTTCAACCTGCTTTCTATTGTTCAGCAGTTGTACATTAATAAAAGTACTCATCAGGCTGCGGTTGCTAAAGCATCATGATTTCCTTTTCGTTAATCGTTATTCTTTCACCTCTGTTGAATAACGATTAACGAGATTGAAAAGCAGTAGCACACATCATTTTCCTCAGGTAATCTTCCGGAATGAAGAGAAGCTCCTCTGGAATCCTATCCTTAAGAAGCCCTATAAACACCTTCCGGAAGAAAGAGTTCGACTCGCTTTTGTGGAATATTTGATGCTTGAGGCAGGTGTTTCCAAAAATCGTATTTCTTTTGAATCACCAGTTCGTTTACCAGGTGATAAAGGAGCTTCCAGAACAGATATTGTGTGCTATAATGAACACTTTAAACCCCAACTTCTGGTAGAGTGTAAAGCAGGAGATGTCTCTTTAAATGAAAAGACCGCACTCCAAATAGCCCGATATAATCAAAAAGTAAACGCGCCATTTTTACTGGTTACCAATGGCCTTACATATTATTGGTTTTCGCGTGATGAATCACTCCTAAAGCAACTCTCTGAATTACCAATTGAATATGATTCTAAACATGAGATTAACAGAGATTCTGAATATTGGATTAAACGAGGGTTTTTAGGGAAAAACTCTTCTGATACCGTTCAGGATTGGGCAGTCAAAAACTCTCAATTATTGTATTCCAACAGCGATTCTAGTGTTCATTATTTGAGATTTAAAGACTCCCAGTTCGAACTTGAATTGGCGAATTATTACCGAATCTTCTCAACAGGAAATGGACTTAACTTAGCAGTAGCAATAACCGCTACTCCAAAAGGCGGCTCTACACTTAATGTGGTTATGAACAGACAGCATTCAAACGTGGGTATTATTTCTGTTTCTCTTGATGCAGTAAAAAATGCTGATAGAGAAAATGCTACGCTCATGAATGAGAAAGGGATTACCCGTTTTGATGCCGTTCAGGAGCTGGGCTTTTCTTTTGATCAGGATGCAGAAACTGTATTCGAACCTATAGCAAGGTTGTCATCCTGATTACTTAATGAGTTTTTCCAGGCAATAAAACCTGCTATTGCAAGGATCGTGAATATGAGAAATTGAACACTGGTAAGTATCAGGCCTTTATAAAAATAAAGAGGGATGGAAATAAGATCTGTAATAATCCATGCCAGCCAGTGTTCCAGTTTTTTTTGTGCCATTAACCACATTCCAGTAATAGCGAAACAGGTTGTAGTAGCATCCCAAATAGGAACATCGCTGTCGGTAAAGTTGATTAGCACAAAAGAGAGTATTAAAAACGAACCTATAAGAATTCCTGCCGATATCATCCATTCCGTTCTAGAATTTGTAGTTATTGGGATTTGAACTCGGGCACTATCCTTAGTGTCTTTCCAGTGATACCAACCATAAACACTCATCACAAAATAGTAGCTGTTTACCCCCATATCGGCATATAACTGATAATTAAATGCCAGGTGCACATAAATGAGCACACTTACAATTCCAAAAGGGTAGACCAAGATATTTTCTTTCATAGAAAACCAGACACTTAAAAGACCGGTGGTTACTGCTACCCATTCCAAGCCCGAAGTCTGGGTGATTCCATTTATAAAGCCGTCAATGATCACTTGCATTGGGTTAAGATAAGAACAAAAGGTTTGGATTTTACTGTTTGTTATTTAACCTTTGGCAGTTTTTTGGAACCCTTAGTATAATACATACATGCTTTTCGGCACTTTAGATTACATCATTATCGCTAGCTACGTTTTAATTCTTATTGCGGTAGCAATTATAGCGAAACGAAGGGATCAAAAATCTCTTGATGATTATTTTGCCGGAGGAAAGAACCTACCCTGGTGGCTGGTAGGAACTTCAATGGTTGCTACTACTTTTGCAGCTGACACTCCCCTTGCAATAACTGGTATTGTAGCGTCTCAGGGAATAGCCGGAAATTGGTTCTGGTGGAGCTGGATGATTTCTGGTTTGCTCACTGTTTTTATCTATGCCAAGCTTTGGAAACGCGCTGATGTTATCACTGACTGTGAATTTATCGAGCTTAGGTATGGAGGTAAACCTGCAAGCTTTTTAAGAGGCTTCAGGGCACTTTATTTTGCCTTCCCTTTCAATTGTGTAATTATGGGCTGGGTGACTGTTGGTATGGCTAAAATAATGTCTGTACTAACAGGAGCTGATCAGTGGACTATCATTGTTATCCTCTATGGAATGACCGCACTTTACATTGCAATATCCGGGCTTTGGGGAGTAGTAATCACCGACTTTATTCAATTTGCCATTGCCATGGTTGGATCCATTGCTCTAGCCTATTTTGCGATAGATCATGTTGGTGGATTTAGTGCATTGAAATCCCAATTAGCACGCCAGGATATGCTGGAAGTACTAAGCTTTAACCCATTTACAAACCCAGAAATACCCATTG